>JBOGJY010000553.1:0-3185 GCA_050745325.1 Terriglobia bacterium | reverse complement strand
AGCCTCCTCCGGCCGGTAATCCGCTCTTTACCGCCAAAAACTGTATCATCACCCCGCACATGGCCTGGGCCACGCGCGAAGCGCGAGCGCGATGCATTGGCGCCGCCATCGAAAACCTCGCCGCGTTCCATGCGGGCCATCCTCAAAACGTCGTTACAGGATGAACGTTTCGCCCTAGTGTTGCGTTTTTCAAATACGTTTACTTGGTGCGTCGCCCTTTAGGGCGACATGCCGGGCGTAAAGCCCGGCGCTACAACGAAAGAACGCGCGCCGTGTCCATCGCCATCAAACCGCGGCGCGTTCTCTTAAAAGTTCGATGCAGTGGGTTCCGTGGAAGGTTGGTTATTTCCGGCGCGGCGTTTGGCAGCAAGGATTTTTGGCAATCGCAACCCCGGAGCCGGGCGATACGTCCAGTCTGCTCACAACTCGAGGCAGTGATGTAGAAACGTCTTTATGCCGCCACAATATGGCGAGATAAACCCGCCGCTACGCCCGCCAAACTACACCACTACCCAATTCGATCTTTTGTTGCTTTTTGCCAGCGTTCTGGCTTATATTAGGTACGCAATGTCAATGGCCTTCGCCAGCCCGTTTTGGTACTACCGCAGTTTTACCCCGACGGGGTAGAGTGGCGTTGGTCTGAGCGAAGAAAGATCAGGTTCTCAAGGCTGACCCACTCAAGAGAGTGGGTTTTTTATTTTGTGCGGGGAGAAAACACATGATTATTTCAATGCGTCTTCATGCGGCTCAGGCGGAGATTGACCGCGTTTGCGAGCGCATCAAGGAGTTTGGCTACAAAGTCCATTCGATTGTGGGAGAGGAGCGGGTCGTGATCGGAGTTGTAGGAGTGGGTGACGTCACAGATTGCCTCGAATCCATCCAGGCCATGCCTTCGGTCGAGAGCGCGGTACGGATTTCCGCGCCGTACAAATTCGTGAGCAAAGAGTTCAAGCGGGAGCGGACGCGGATCAAGGCAGGCGGCGTAGAGATCGGCGGGGAGGAATTTGCGGTGATGGCCGGGCCTTGCTCGGTCGAAAATGAAAAACAAATTATGGAGACGGCGTTTGGCGTCGCCGAAGCGGGCGCAAAGATTCTGCGCGGCGGCGCTTTCAAGCCCCGCACCTCTCCCTACGACTTCCAGGGCTTGGGCGAGGAAGGATTGAAGCTGCTGGCGAAAGCGCGCGAGGCGACGGGCCTTGCGATTGTAACCGAAGTGATGAGCGACCGCGAAGTGACCCTGGTGGCCGACTATGCGGACGTGATGCAGGTGGGCGCCCGCAATATGCAGAATTTTGCGCTGCTTAAGACGCTCGGCTCCTGCGGGCGTCCCGTGCTGCTGAAGCGGGGAATGAGTTCGACGATCAAGGAGCTCCTCATGTCCGCCGAATACGTCACGGCGCATGGAAATCCCAACGTGATTCTCTGCGAGCGCGGCCTACGCACATTTGAAACCGCCACGCGCAACACCTGTGACCTGGTCGCGGTGCCTGTGCTCGGCGAGCTGACGCACCTGCCTGTCATCGTTGATCCGAGCCACGCCACCGGCAAGCGGAGTCTCGTTCCGCCAGTCTCCCAGGCGGCGGTTGCGATCGGCGCTGACGGGCTGATCGTTGAAGTGCATCCGTGCCCCGAAAGGGCGCTCAGTGACGGCGCGCAGTCTCTCGACCTCGGAGAGTTCCGCCAGATGATGAGCCGGCTACAGCCATACCTCAACCTTTGGAAGCAGCAGCGGGCAGGGGAGGCAGTAGCGGTGTGAGGGGTGAATCTGATTGCTGAAAAAACTCTTTTAGGCTGTCATGCTGAGCGCAGCCAAGCATCTGCTTTTCCGTTGATTTACAAGCGGATGCTTCGCTGCGCTAAGCATGACGCATATCCTGGGTTAAGGATGCGCTGCGCTACAACGGCTGTCGCGCCACCTGCAGGCTGCGCAAGGCGTTTACGGTTTCGGCGATCCGCTCGATAGCGTAATCCACTTCTTCCGTAGTGGTGAAGCGGCCCAAGCCGAAACGCAGCGCGGCGTAGGCCAACTCATCGGGCACGCCCATGGCTTGGAGAACGTAAGAAGGCTCACGCCGCGCGGAAGCACAGGCCGAGCCGGCGGAAAGCGCAATATCGTTCAGGCTCGTTAAAAGCATGTCGGACGAAGTCCCGGCAAAGCTAAGGTTCAGGTTGTGAGGAAGACGATGTTCCATGCTGCCGTTGACGCGCACGCCGTCAAGACGCGCGAGGATGCCATCCCGAAGATGGTCTCGCAAAGCGCCGAGGCGGGCCGATTCTTCCGGCATCTCGCGCTTCGCTAGGGCGCACGCCGCGCCCAGCCCGGCGATTCCGGGAACGTTGAGCGTGCCGGAGCGCAACCCGCGCTCGTGGCCGCCGCCATCGAGCATCGGCGTAATGCCGAGAGGCGGCTTCCGCTCGCGGACGTAGAGCGCGCCAACGCCTTTCGGGCCGTAAATTTTGTGCGCGCTGAGGGACAGAAGATCGAATGCCTCAACGTCGAGCGGAATTTTCCCGGCTGCCTGTGCGGCGTCAGAATGAAAGGGAATGCCGCGCTCGCGGCAAATGCGCCCGATTTCCGCCACGGGCTGAATGACGCCAGTCTCGTTATGGGCAGCCATCACGCTGACGAGGATGGTTGCCGGAGTGAGCGCGGCTTCGAGGCTGCCAAGATCCACCAATCCGTCTGGCTTGACCGGCAGGAAGGTGACGCGGAAGCCCTCTTTTTCGAGACTGCGGCACGGATCGAGCACCGCTTTGTGCTCGGTGGCCAGCGTCACCAGGTGATTTCCTTTTTCCCGGCGCGCTTGGGCCACGCCTTTCAGGGCCAGGTTGTTTGACTCGGTGGCGCCGGAAGTGAAAATGATCTCCTGGGGCCGGGAGTGAATCAGATCGGCGATTTGCCGGCGTGCGGTTTCCACCGCGTCGCGGGCTTCCCAGCCAAACGAATGGCTGCGGCTGGCGGCGTTGCCGAATTTTTCGGAAAAATAGGGTAGCATGGCCTCGAGCACGCGAGGGTCCACGGGCGTGGTGGCATGATGGTCAAGGTAGACGGGCAGCTTCACGCAAGGGTCCTCTCGCCTTAATTATGGCATAAATATACTTGGCTCACGCGGGGTGCGATATGAATAGCGCGCGCCTCGATTTCCCACCGCATTTGGACTATCAGGTCAATATATAAATGATGG
>JBOGJY010000552.1:0-4894 GCA_050745325.1 Terriglobia bacterium | reverse complement strand
CCGCCGCTACAGAGCGCAAGCAAGCTTGCACACTCCAGATTCGGCTCAGTTTTTGTAGTGCACCGTTCATATTTTAACCACGGCGTTTTGTTGGGACGGGCGAAGTATCGCAGCGTTAAAATACCTACGTTGTGCTGCAACAGCCCAAGGCGCAGCATAGGCGGCGCCCGTGGAAATCTAGAAGGGTGGGATCAAACCCTACCGCGCTCGAACCGGCGGCGGACTGTATTTGTGGCGCTAACAAATCATGCAGAATTCGTTTTATAAACTCGTGATGGTTTTCTGCTTTGCGGCGCTGCTTTGCCCAGGTTCGCTGCTGGCGGCAGGCCGCATTGACGGCACAGTGACCAACGGAACTCATAACCGCGCCGCCGCTGGCCAGGAGGTCCAACTTCTGCAGCCGGGAAACGGGGGAATGCGCCAGATCGCCGCCACCCGCGCCTCTGCTGACGGCCACTTTGTGTTTGCGGGCGATTCCATCAAACCGAACGCCTTTTATCTGTTACAGGCGTCTTACAAGGGCGTGGATTACCACGCCGCCGTGCGGATGGGCGCCACGCCGGACGCCAAGGCGGAGGTGAAGATTTATGATTCAACATCCTCTTCACTGCCGTTCCGCGTTACGTCGGCGCGTTTTTTGCTGCGCGCGCAAGGCGACAAGATTCACGTCGAAGAGTTATACGCCCTGCGAAACACCTCTGACCCCGCGGTCACATATGTGAACCCTGGTGGCACGTTTGCGTTTAATCTTGCGAAGGACGCCAGCCAGCCTTCGGTGGCTGTAGCGGGCGAATTAAACATGCCTTTGCCGCAAGACGCGGAACCGGGCAAGGCGCCTGGCCAGTATGACATCCGGTATCCGGTCGAACCCGGTCTGACGGTGGTGATGGTGGAGTATGAAGCCAATTATGCCTCCGCAAGCTTCAAGCTCGCCGACAGTGTTCCTTACCCCATCGACCAGATTGAGTTGGACGTGGTTCCTGCGTCGCTTGCGGTGAATTCACCCCTGTTTAAGCCCATTGGCGCAGACCAGGATACGGGGGGGCAGAAGTTTCTGGCAACGAACCTGAAGCAGGGTGAGGTGATTGAGGCGAGCCTGCAGGGTGCTTCGCTGGCCGCTTCCCCGTCAGAAAATTCAAGCGATCAAACCGTCAAGGAACTGCCGAATCCGATGACCAAGATTGGAGCGCCTTTGATCGGCTGCCTCCTGTTGGTGCTTCTCTGGGCGATGGGCGTGCGGGTTTCGAAGGAATGGGCGCGGCGCGGCGTGGTGAGCCCCGGCAGCCCCGCGCAGAAGGAGCTGGAGGCGAAGATTGATAAGCTTCTCGATTCACTCGCCAATCTGGATGAGCTCTTCGAGGCCGGCAAGATCGTGGAAAAGAAGTACTGGCGCGAGCGCCTGGAGCTGAAGGCCAAGCTGGTGGTGCTTCTGAAGACCACCCCTCCGGCGTTCATCGAAGCTTACGCCACCCGGCGCAATCATGGTTGAAGCCGTGCTCGAAACCCGGAATGTGTCCAAGTATTTCGGCGATTTCCCGGCTCTAAAATCGGTAACGTTGCGGATTGCGGGGGGCGAGCCGGTTCTGATCTACGGTCACAACGGCGCTGGCAAGACAACTTTGCTCCGGATGCTTGCCTCGTTGACAGCGCCGAGCGAGGGTGAGGTGCTGCTTGGAGGATTGCGGATGGACAAGCATCCTTCGGCCTGCAAGTCGAAGATTGGCTTCGTCTCGCACTCAACTTTTCTTTACGATGACCTTACCGTTCGTGAGAATCTGGTTTTGACCGGAAAGCTCTTTAACCTGCAAGCATTGGAAGAGAAAGTCGATGGGGCGCTTGGTCTGTTTGGATTGCGTGACCGCGCCGCGCAACGGGTGAGATACCTTTCGCGCGGCTTGCAGCAACGCGCCACGCTAGCGCGCGCGCTTCTGCACGATCCGGATTTTCTGCTGCTCGACGAGCCTTTTACGGGGCTGGATGCGGAATCGTCAACAGGTCTGGAAGCCCTCCTGCGCCGCCTCGCCGAAGAGGGCAAAGCGGTAGTCTTTTCCACGCATCGCTTCGCTCAGGGGGCCGCGATCGCGCGCCGCTGCGTGCTGCTTGAGCGCGGCCGGGTGCGTTATGACGGCCCGGCGGGTCAGGCGCCGGTGGCCGCTCCGCATCTTCAGCCGGAAGATCTGATCGCGCCGCGCTGACCGGGCGCCCGCTGGTCTTTGAATCCCTTGTCATGCGAAGCCTCAGCGTCATCTGGACACTCTTCGTGAAAGACCTGCGGCTTGAATGGCGCCAGCGGGAAACGCTCGCCGCGGTTTGTGTCTTCGGCGTACTTGTGGTTTTTCTCTTCAACTTCGCTTTCCAACCGGGCGGCGAAGAGTCGCTCAGGCTGCTGCCTGGCGTTCTTTGGATTGCCTTTGCTTTTGCGGGAATCCTTGGGTTTAACCGCGCATTCGCCGCCGAAAGGGAAAACAGTTGCCTCGAGGGTTTGCGGCTCGCGCCGATTGATCCCGGTCTCATTTATCTGGCGAAGGCGCTTTCGAACTTTGTCTTCCTTGCGGTCGCGGAAGTGGTAATCGTGTTCACGGTCTCGCTTTGGTACAACTTCTCTTTTTTCCCTTCGCTCGAGTGGTTCGCATGTGTGGTGTTTTTCGGCACGCTCGGATACGTGGCGGTGGGCGTTACTTTCGGGGGGGTGGCTGCGAACACCCGCATGAGGGAGGTGATGCTTCCGGTACTGCAATTCCCAGTGATCATCCCGATTTTCATCGGCGCGATTGAGGCTACAACGAGCGTGCTGAAGGGGGATTCCCCCGCGCAGTTTTTGAGCTGGGTGAAGCTGCTGATTACATTTAGCATTATATTTCTTGTGCTTTCGTTCTTGTTGTTCGAGTATGTTCTAGAAGAATAAGAAAACAGTGATAAGCGACAATGTAGGAAAGAATTGTTCGACAAACAAAAAGCCTCACGCGAAGGCGCGAAGTCGCAAAGTTTCGCAAAGAAAGCAAAGCAGTTCTTCTTTGCGCTTCCTTTGCGCCTTGGCGTCTTTGCGAGATGCTGTTGATTTTTTCACAGCTTCTGACGAGTGACGAGCGAAGGACGAAAAGATCTTCACCCGCCTCGGAGTTTACCCTTCGGCCCCGCTCAGGGCGAACTCCGCAAGCCGGGTGAGGGGTGAGCAGCGGCGCAAAACTTGACTCATTATGAAACGCAATACTTCCATGACGGCGCACGCGGTGCTGACGGCGGTTTGGATTGCCGTGGCGCTCTATCTGGGGTTTATTTATGCGCCGAACGAGGCGGCCCAGGGCAACGCCTACCGGATTATGTACGTCCATGTACCTTCGGCCTGGTCGGCCCTGGTGGCTTATACGGTGATTTTTATCGGCAGCGTGGGTTACATCTGGAAGAGGTCGCAATTTGCCGATGACTTGGCGTGCGCGGCCGGCGAGGTGGGGTTCGTCTTCTGCTGCTGTCTTCTCATTACCGGTCCGCTCTGGGCTAAGCCTATCTGGGGCGTCTGGTGGGTGTGGGACCCGCGCACGACGCTGACGTTTGTCCTGTGGCTGCTTTTTGTAGCCTACGTGCTGCTCCGCAGCTTTTTTGTGAACCCCTCGCGCGCCGCGCTGCTTGCCGCTGTGGTCGGGATCATTGGCTTCGTCGACGTTCCGATTGATTACATGGCCATTCGCTGGTGGAGGACACAGCATCCGCAGCCGGTCATTATGGGCGGTCCGAATGCGGGATTGCCCCCCAAAATGTTGTTGGCGTTGCTTGTGAGCGCCGGCGCGTTTCTCTGCCTCTTCTTCTATCTCCTGCGCCTGAGAATTTCGATGCTCAAGGCTCGCCGGGAAGTTGGCCGCCTGCGCCGCGAGTTGCTTGAGGAGCAATTATAGTTCTGGCCTTTTGGCGGCAAAGCGGTGGGTGAGGGCTTTCGCATTGTTGAAAGCTCGGCCGAACAAATGCTAATTTCAGGTGATTATGACGGACCCAAACGATAAGTATCTGTTTCTCGCTTATACCCTGGTCTGGATTGTGTTCATGGTCTACGCATGGATTCTCTCCCGGCGCCAGTCAAGGCTGAGAGTTGAGATCGGCGAGATCAAGGCCAGGAAACAAGCGTCAGACGGCAAGGTATAAGCCACGTGCGGGTATGCCTCACCGGCGGTTGGCTGGTCCCGCTCTTAATTTCTCTCTGCTGGCCGCGTGACCGTGATCGGCTGGGTTAGCACGAATCGAAGCGGGGCTTCGGAATGCAGCACAATCTGCTTCTGGCCTGTGAGCGCGGCGCCTGCCGTGCCCGCGCCCGCGCCAGCGATAGCCCCGATCGCCGCGCCCTTTCCGTGGCCGGCCAGCGCCCCAATGAGCGCGCCGACGCCCGCCCCGCCGCCGATTGCGACCGCGTCCCGCTTCTTTTGTGACTTGCCCACTTCGCTCCAGGTGTTCGTTGAGATGGAGATGGGGCTGCTGCCTGTGGGCGTCAGGGAGGTGAGCGTCAGGGCAAGCGCCGGTGGATGATGGAGTCTTCCGCCCTTGTCAGCCGCAGTGACTTGACCGTTCACGACGCTGCCGGCCGGTGCGATGACCACGCCATTTGCGGCCAGCGGCTCTGAGAGCGCGCCGCTGAACCCGGCGCCAGTCGTTGCCGTGGCGCTGCTGAGGGCGTCACTCAAGTGGATATGCACGGGCGCGCCGGCGGGTATGGTGTAAGTTACCGTCCGCGGCGCTGGAGGTTGCGCCGGTTGTGAGCTTTGTTCCCTTTCGCGGCGCGATTCCCTCTTTCCAGCCTTCTGGCCCGATGCGGCTGCCGCCGTCTGCGCTGCTTGGGGTTGAGCTTGCTGAGCCGATTGGGCTGACTGTGCTTGCTGGGCCTCCTGGCTCGCCGTCTGTTGCTTGTTCC
>JBOGJY010000551.1:0-10731 GCA_050745325.1 Terriglobia bacterium | reverse complement strand
ATCTTCGATTTCGAGCCGGAGATTTACCGCCGCGCGGGCATTCCAGCCGAGTATTGCGGGCACCCGTTGGCGGATATGGTGGCGCCACGCCTCTCGCGCGAAGAGTTCTTTGCCAAGGCACGGCTCGATCCGGCGCTCCCTGTTGTGGCCTTGCTGCCGGGCAGCCGCGAAGTGGAGATCAGGTATATTCTTCCCACCCTTCTCAAGGCGGCGCGTCAACTCGCGGAGCAACGGCGCGTTCAATTCGTGCTGCCGGTTGCGCCCAGCCTCGAAGCGCGCAGCATCGAGAACCATTTGCGCCGTGAGTCACCGGAAGAGTTCGAAATCCGGGTTCTCGAGCACTCGACTTATGACGCGCTGGCGTGGTCCACGCTGGCCATTGTCGCGAGCGGCACGGCCACCGTTGAAGCGGCTCTGCTCCGCCGGCCCATGGTGGTGGTTTACCGCGTCTCACCGGTCACGGCGTTTCTTGCGCGGCGCATGGTGGACATTGGCTTTTTCAGCATGGTCAACATCCTCGCGGGCAAGAAAGTGGTGGAGGAATTAATTCAGAATGACTTCACCGCACCCCGCCTGGTCTCCGAAGTGGCGCGGCTGCTCGATGACCCGCAAGCGCAATCGGCGATGATCGAAGAGCTGAAGGCCGTGACCTCACATCTTGGAAAAGGCGGCGCCATCCAGCGCCTGGCGGATACCGTCATGAAAATGACCGATAAGAAGGGGATTGGAAACTAATCGAAGTTAGAGGAGCCTCTCCGCCGCCACATAAGCCAGGGCAGGGAGGATCGTTATGCTGGTTCCAGCAGCGCCACTGGGAAACGGCATAATACGTTTTCTAGTGGCAGCGCTCGCTCGCCTTTCACAGTTGCTACCGTGATGGTCTCGTGCGTTAGGATGTTTTTCCACGCAGTGGGCGCCTTGCGGTTTAAGTGGAGGTAATTCCCGCCCCAGACTTTTTCTCCGAGTGGAGCTACGCTACCAGCCAGGCTGGCCATGAGTCTGGGTACGGCAACCAAAACCCAAGTTTTTCCCTTATGCCGGAGAAAAGCGCAGACATTCTCCTCTTTCTTTCCCGAAACGCGGACGGGAAGATAATCGCCTTCCTCAAACAGTTGAGGATGCGCCTTCCGATAGTTGAGCAATCCGAAAGTCAGATAAAGCTTGATGCGGCCGTCTTTCCAATGGGCGAGCAAGTTTTCGATGAGCGCGGGTTGGTCAGCCGACGGTTCCCGCTCAAGTTCTTCAAGGAGACGAGTCCGCCGCTCGAAGTCGACCGCCCCGCGGTTATCGGGATCGACCAAGCGCAGGTCCCACAACTCCGACCCCTGATAAAAATCAGGCGTCCCCGGCGCCGCCACTTTAATCGTAAGCTGTGCGAGTGAGTTCAGCGCCCCGTAATAGCCGATCTTTTCCTGAAATTCCAGAAAGTCTTTTAGAAACCGGGTGGCCTCCGGCCCATCCATAATGGCGTGAATGAAGCGGGAAAGGGCCTTTTCATGTTTGACGTTCGGGCGATCCCATTTGGTGTGAATCATCGCCTCGCGGATTGCTTTTGTCATGTAATCTTGCAGGCGCTTCCGGAACGCTGGAATTTCGCTTTCCTCTAGCGGCCAGGCTCCGAGCATGGTCTGATAGAGCAAAAACTCTTCGTTCGGGTCAGGCACAGGACGCCCGTTCACGCGCGTTTTCTTGTTCCATCGAGACCATTGACTCAGACGCCGGCTCCACTCGGCAGGCAATTCGGAAAGCACATTGATCCGGGCGCGGACATCCTCGGACCGCTTGGTGTCATGTGTGGACGTGGCGTTCATCGAATGGGGCCAATGCTTCATTCGATCCTGGCAATAAGCGTGGAACGCGGCCACTGGAATGACAGGGCTGTGCGGGCTTCCTCCAACTTCGTTGGCCGAAACCAGCGGGTTGTAAACGTAAAGGACCGTATCCTCGAACCCCTTGGCCATGATGGGCCCGCTGAATTGCTGCCAGCGCATGACAAAGTTCAGCCGCGCTTCTCTTTGTCCGGATGACAAATGAGGTTTTTCCTGCAAGGAAAGCACTCCCTCGAGGAAATCGTAGCAATCGGGATTCAGAGAGGGATTCCGGCGCCGCGCCGCGCTAATAGCCTCCTTGATGTAGCGGCGCCCGGAAGGGGTTATGTCGAAGTTTCGCACGTAGGTGCGGTAAACGGACAAACAGGCGGTGGTTTCGATCAACGTCTGCGTCAGGTCGGAGAGCGGGAAATCCCGGGCATACCGGTCCGCCTCCGCCAGCAGACGCAGGTGATGCCCCAGGGAACGCATTTCCGCCGTCAGAATCGTCTCCATAATCAGTTTCTTTTTGTTGTAGACCAAGAGACTGTAGTCGGGTTTCATGCTCAGAAATCGCGCGTAAGTGTGGGTCAAAGCTTCGTGTCCGGCTGAGTCAATAAAGAGGCCGTTGAGGACGTTGAGGAAATCATAACCGCTGGTACCACAAACCGGCCAACTTCCGGGCAGAGACTCGTCTTTCGCCAGGATTTTTTCGACGACGACGTAAAAGCCCGGGCGCGCCGCGCGCGGCTGATCCGGCATCAAACGTTCTTGCAATTTGCAGAGATAGCCTAGAGGATCAATAAGACCGTCAATATGATCCACTCGCAAGCCGGTGACCGCGTTCTTCCCGATCAGCCGCAAGATCGCTGCGTGTGTGGCGTCGAAGACCACGGGATCTTCGACACGGACTCCCACCAGGTCCGTGATGCTGAAGAAACGCCGGTAGTTGATCTCTTCGTTCGCAACTTGCCAAAAGGAAAGAACGTACGCTTGGTCTCTGAGCAACTCGTCGATCTGTAAAAAGCTTCCCGGCCGCCGCTTCTTGCCATTGAAAGCTTGCAGATTCCCATTGATGAAGCTCCGGATTTCTGGAGAATCCCTATAAAGCCTGCCCAGCCTTTCTTGGATGGACTCCCGCTGCTGCCGCCGTTCGCCAATACCTTCGGAGGTGGGAGCCGACCGCTCGGGAAGATCCGTCAAGGTAGACAAGACTCCCGCGAGCTCCCGGAAAGCCGCGGCATCTGCGGGAAGACTTCGCTTGAGATCATCCAGCCTGTAGCTCAGGATGCGAATGTATGACTTCGGAGCCAGCGGCAGTCTCATGTCCATATACCGGACGAAGAATCCATGGTCTTCGAAAACCAGGGTTAGCTCCTGGTCTTCAAGCGTGCGGGCGTAGGGGCGCGCAAGGAGTGGAAGCAGCACTTTGTTTTCGAGCGTCCTCGCAGGCGGGCGCCAATCGATATCAAAAAAGTTGGCGTAGGTAGAGGAAGGTCCATTCTCGAGCACGTCCATCCACCACGGGTTTTCGCTGCTCGCGGCCATATGGTTCGGAACGATATCAAGGAGCAGCCCCATTTCATACTGGCGAAGCTCGTTCACCAATCCCTCGAATTCTTCTTCCGTTCCGATTTCGGGGTTAAGTCTGGTTGGGTCCGTAACGTCATAGCCGTGTCCGCTGCCGCGGCGGGCTTGGAGAATCGGAGAAGCATAAATGTCCGTGACGCCCAGGCTGTGGAGGTACGAAATCAACCTCTGTGCATCATTGAAGCGGAAGCCCCCGTTGAATTGCAGGCGGTAGGTGGCTGTGGGAATCCTCATGGCTGGTGTGAACCTTTACACAAGGGTGTGCCTCTCACATGGAAAGAGATTACTCGTCTCGCTGCGTTTAGCGCGCGCCTGCTGGGTTTTGGGAATGCGTCTCTTTACCAAACAGGATAAACGAATGCGGGCTCATTTCCAGTGAAACAGAGTCAGCAGACTCAATCAGATGAGGTGTTTCGCCGCTTTCGCCCAGCCAGCGCGCTTCCGAGGAGTCTAACAGTTTACACCATTGGCCGGGAGGGACCGGTAAAGAGCAGAAGGTCGGGGAGTCGTTGAAGCTGAACGCGGCGAATACCTCTTCGGCTTCGTGCCAGCGCCGGAGGAAGATAACTCTTTCGCGTTCAAAGCCTCTCACCTCCATCGATTCTTTGCTGAGAAACGACAGAGGACGCCACGCTTTCCGCAGCCCGATTAGTTCCCGGTAGAAATTCATCAAAACACGGTGGCTGCCCTCGCCGCCGAGCTCGCGCCGCAGCTTGGAAGAAAGAAAAGCCGCCTCCGCCTGTGGGTCAGGCGGCTCAGATTGCCAGCCAAAGGCGGCAAATTCATCGCGTCGCCCTTTCCGCACCGCTTCAATAAGAGACGAATCTCCATGGCTGGTAAAAAATTGAAACGGAGCCTCCTCGCCGTATTCTTCACCCATAAACAACAGCGGGATGAAGGGGGAAAGCATGACGACCCCTGCAGCCAGCTTCAATGCTTCGAAAGAAATCAAGCGCGAAAGGCGTTCGGACGCCATGCGATTGCCGATTTGGTCATGATTTTGTCCGAAGACCACAAACTGCCGCGCCGGAATATGCCGCGATGAATTGCCGTGGCGCCGCCGGCGGTACACTGAATATTGGCCCGAATAAACGAACCCTTCCTGAAGCGCTTTCACGACATGCTCAAGCTTACCAAAATCCTGATAGTACCCAGAGCGTTCCCCCGTCAGCAAAGCGTGGAGCGCATGGTGGAGATCGTCACTCCACTGAGCGTCCAGGCCATAGCCGCCCGCCGCGCGGGATCGAACCACGCGCGTATCGTTCAAATCACTTTCGGCAATGAGGTAAACGTTCCGGCCCGTTTGTTGTGCGAATTCTTGAACCGCGAGCGCCAGCAGTCCGAGGAAAGGCCTTGCATTCCGGTCCATAATGCTGTGAATGGCGTCGAGGCGAAGGGCGTCAACATGAAACCCGGCGAGCCAGTGCAAGGCGTTTTCGGTAAAGAAACGGACCACCTCGTCGCTACCCGGCCCGTCGAAATTAACGGCCTGTCCCCAAGGTGTCCGGTATTGATCGGTGACATAGGGTCCAAAGTCACCCGTGTAATTTCCTTCGGGTCCGAAATGGTTATAGACCACGTCGAGCACAACCGCCAGGCCGCGTTCGTGACAGGCATTTACCAGCCGTTTCAGCCCTTCTGGCCCCCCGTAACTGTTCTGCACGGCGAAAGGGTAGACACCGTCATATCCCCAGTTGCGATCTCCGGGAAATTGTGCGACCGGCATTAACTCCAGCGCAGTAATTCCCAGCGTTTTGAGCTCGTCAAGGCGCGGGATGATTGCCTCAAACGTTCCTTCTGGAGTAAAAGTTCCGGTGTGAAGCTCGTAGAGAATGTATTCCGCAAGAGGGATGCCTTTCCAATGAGCATCGGTCCACGGAAATAAATCCGATCCTACCTGGGAAGGCCCGTGAACGCCCTCCGGCTGGAATCGTGACGCGGGGTCGGGCCGCTCCTTCCCGCCCTCGAAGGCGTAGCAGTAAAGGCTGCCAGGAGGAGCATTCTGCAAGATCGCAGCAAAATAGCCGCGATCCTGTTTTTGCATCGGCGCCCGTTGGAGGCAGGGGTGAATGACGAGAATTTCAAGCCGCTCGCTCTTGGGCGCCCAAACCAGAAAACTGCTGCATCCACCGCCCAAATGCGTGGCGCCTAAAGGAACCTGGCCTTGGATCTTTGCCGGTTGGTCATCAAAAGCCGGACGTTGCGCTCCCATTGAGCTTCCACTCCCTCTTGGCTTCCGGCTAACCCTGACTCTCTGTTGAGCAGCAGCGTTTCTCTTCTGCACTTTTTCTCATGCTCTTGCAGCGCATCGTCAGAATCAACCATTCTTCCGCAAAATGAGCATTGAAACCAGCGAAATCGGTAAGCTTCGCTGTCCATAATCACCTTCTTTCTTTGTGCTTTGATGAACCACAGAACCGTAGCGCATTTAGCGCGGCTGTTGGTTATCCAGAGGCGGCCGGAAGGCCGTCTGCACCCTTGGTTTCCAGAGGCGCGCTCGAATTTCTGCATAGTTTTTCGTGATCGCGAAGCTCCGCAATAGAGCTGAACCTCTGGTCACATTGAGCACAGACGTACTGGCCGCCATCCATCCGCTTCGTGTTTGTTTTCGCCATGTCTTGATTTCCTCTCTCTGTTTAAGTCGCGGTTTGCCCTGTCAAATCAATGGCTGGGCGTATTCTCCTCACCCGTCCCGTCCTCTTTCCCGATTCGGGGGGAGGGGCGATGTAAAACTTCGCTCATTCACAGCAAGTTCTCAACTTCAGGATTCCTGGGGCCGGTTGGGAAACCTAGGCGGGCAGTGAGGACTGGTCCGCAGGGGCTTTCGAAAGCGTTACCGTCAGGATCTGGCCGCTCAAACTGACAGAGGGTTCCGATGGATCAACCGCTTGAGGCAATTCGAAATTGAGCACCTTTGCCGCTGCGCGCTCCATTGTTTGTCCATTACTGTTGGCTTGTGCGGAATTCCTGTCCACCCAGACGATAATGCGCCGGGACCCAATGCCAATCGTAACGTCGCGCGCCACGGGAACGAAGCCACGCAGAGTGAGCGTGCTGCCGTCTTCCGTGACATTTCCCGGAAGCGGGCGGATGATCTCCTCTGTTGCCAGTGACCAGTCTTCTAAATCGTGTCCATGCTCATTGCCTCGGGCGCCGTAGAATTCGTAAGCGCGGCGCGCAATCGATTGATCGAGCAATGCCAACAAGGCGCCGAGATCACTTCCCGTGATAACATCGGGTTTCACTTGCGCTTGAACGGATTGATTTGCCTTGGCTTTAGCCTGCTTCATAAATTTTCCTTTCCTCCAAAGTATTAGCCAGCCCCGCCCGGCTCACACGTCAGTTTCTGCGAAATATGAAACGGTCTTCGCGCCCTTCGTGTCTCCTGCAACGGCCAAGGTTAAATGTACGAACGGCGCGGGAAACGAGCAATCGGGGAAAGTCACTACTTGGCGGGAAAAGTTGCTGTAATGGAGTAGTGGAAAAGCTGCAGTAACCTCTAGCGCGGATTATTCTTGAATTTAATGTTATGGCCAGGAGGGCGGGGCCGCATTTTCTTAGGAAAAAGACCCCGCGCCCCCTGACGCTCGAACCGAATTTCGTGAATAATCCAGGCTAGGGTCAACACTGTTCACTTAAGCTCAGCGCGTCATTCCGCTGCAGCAAATTTGCCTGTCATCCTGAGCGCAGCGAAGGATCTGTTTGTAAATTTAGTGGGGAAAGCAGATTCTTCGCTGCGCTCAGAATGACAGACGCTTGCATGGGTCGTTCCACAGCAATATTCTGCTTAAGGGAACAGTGTTGAGGTTAGGGTTCTACGATCTTATTGCGGATGGCGTAGAGGACAAGGCTGGGAAGAGAGTGTAAATCCAGCTTGGCCATCAGGTTGGACCGATGGGTCTCGATCGTTTTTAGGGTGATGTTGAGGGCGGTGGCTACTTCCTTCGAGTTTTTGCCCTCCGCCAGTAATTGGAGCACTTCACGCTCGCGGGGAGTCAGAACCTGATCGGGCGTCTTGGCGACGTTTGTCTTCAAACGCCCACGGGATTTGCCCCTGGAGACAAGGGGCGTGAGCTTGGGGCTGAGAAATGTCTTGTGCTGCGGCAGGGCTTCGATTGCAGCCACCAGGTCGCTACTGGTGTCGGATTTGAGCACGTATCCCTGAGCGCCTGTGCTGAGCGCCTCGTGCACCATTTGCTCAGAATTGTGCATGGTGAAGAAGAGCAATCCGGTACCAGGGGCGTCCTGCAGAATCCGGCGGGCAGCTTCGAGGCCCGTCAACTCTCGCATCGTGATATCCATAATCACGACATCCGGCTTCAGTTGCTGCGTCTTTTCGATAGCTTCACGCCCGTCAGACGCTTCGCCAACAACTTTCCATCCGCTGTGCGCGCTCAGAAGAGCTCTCAAACCCTTGCGGACCACTTCATGGTCGTCCGCCAACAGTATTCTTAGTTCGCCCACAAAATTAGCCTCCGAAACTAACTGGGCGCCACCCCTGCCGTAGCGCCGGCGCTACAGAACAGGCTCCGTTCGCGGCCAGCATTTGATTCTGCCATCCAGTCCCTGCCACGTAAACTATTTTTTATTTCCATCACTTCGATTGATTAACCATCCAGAAGGCGTCAAAATGGTTACGGTCTATTACGGAAGACCGGGATGGCGGTGAGGGTGTAATGCAAAACTTAATCCAATCGCATCGACTTTCGCCAGCCCAGGGGTCCGATGGAACTGAGGCCTCCCGTGTCACCGGAATCCGGATATTCTGAAGATACGAATGAAAGTTGCGCTGGGTGTGACAGGCGGTATCGCAGCCTATAAGGCGGCAGAACTTCTCCGCGTGCTCCAGGACCGCGGCCTTGAGGTTCAGGTGATTATGACGCGGTCCGCGCGCGAGTTTGTTACTCCTCTCACCTTTGCCTCGCTTTCCGGTCACAAAGTGATTACGGACCTCTTCGAGGGCAGCGAGCCCAATCTTGAAAGCTCGATTGAGCACATTGCGGTGGCGCAAGGCATCGACGCGCTTGTGATCGCGCCCGCCACCGCGGACGCGCTGGCGCGGATGGCGCAAGGCCTTGCCAGCGATTTTCTCACCACACTTTATCTTGCAACCAAAGCGCCCGTGATCGTGGCCCCGTCCATGAACGTGAATATGTGGGAACACGCGGTGACGCAATCGAACGTGGCCCGGCTGCGCGAGCGCGGCGTCACCGTGGTTGAGCCGGGAGCGGGATATCTCGCCTGCGGCATGTCGGGCGCCGGGCGGCTTCGAGAGCCTGATGCAATCGCGGAAGCGGTGTTTCGAACCCTCGGACTCTCGGATGATATGAAAGGCGAAACCCTTCTGGTGACCGCCGGACCCACGCGCGAACCGCTCGACGTGGTCCGGCATCTCGGCAACCGCTCCAGCGGCAAAATGGGATTCGCGCTGGCCGAGGCGGGCCGCCGGCGCGGAGCGCGCGTTCTGCTGGTGAGCGGCCCCACGCATCTTGACCCGCCCGCCGGCGTTGCCCTCGAGCGCGTCCAGACGGCGGATGAGATGGCTGAGACCGTCATGAAAAGACTTGATGAAGCTAGCATGGTGGTGATGGCCGCCGCCGTCGCCGACTACCAAGCCGAATCTGTTGCGCCGGGAAAGATGAAAAAGAGCAATGGAAGCCTGACCCTCCGGCTCAAACCCACGCGGGACATTCTCTGCGAGATTGCGGCGCGCCGCCATCCCGGCCTGCTGGTCGCGGGCTTCGCCGCGGAAACAGACAATGTGCTTGAAAACGCGGCGGCAAAGCTGGTGTCGAAGCGGCTCGATCTGATAGTGGCCAACGACGTGACCCGTGAAGGCGCCGGGTTTGACGGGGACACCAATATTGTCACGCTTCTCTTTCCCGGCGGACGCCAGAAACACCTGGAAAAGGCGAGTAAGCTTGAAATCGCGCGCCAGGTGCTAGACGAAATCGTGGCGCTGCGTAAGGCGAAGGCTGAAGAGCCGGGTTTGGGGGTTCTTGGCCACGGATTCGGGATTCCTGAATAGCAAAACGGCCGCGCTTGATCCTATGGATTCGCAGACGAAACAACAAATTGCAGACTGGTTGAGCTTTTTCCGCGATCTTGGATTCGAAGATCTCTATCGCCGCCCGCAAGCCGCATTGGCTTTGCAAACAAGTCAAGCCGTCGGCGTTCGCTTGCCCTCGGCGGAGAATAAGACGCCCTCGGATCCAGCAGGACCTTTGGTAGCTGTTTCAACCGCGCCGCCTGCCGCTCCATCCGTTGTTCCCGCGCCACGGCTTGCGGCGCCGGCCGCCGCGCCAAAGTCCCTTAGCCTCTTCGAGGCGCCGCCGGCTGCGCCCGCCCAACTGGAAAAGATCGAAACGCTCGAAGAGATCAAAGCGGACCTTGGCGATTGCCACCGCTGCAAACTCTGGAAGGGGCGCAAGCACATCGTCTTCGGCCAGGGGAATCCCCATGCCGAGCTTGTTTTCATCGGCGAGGGGCCTGGCGCCGACGAAGACGAACAAGGCCTGCCGTTCGTGGGACGCGCCGGACAGTTGCTGAATAAGATGCTCCAACTGGTCCAAATCAAGCGGGAAGACGTTTACATCTGCAACGTGGTGAAGTCCAGGCCTCCGGGCAACCGCACGCCTGAGAGCGATGAGATTGCCGCCTGTTCTCCTTTCCTCTTTCGCCAGATCGACGCCATACGGCCCCGGCTGATCTGCTGCCTTGGCGCGCCCGCGGCGCGCACGGTGCTCGGCGTCAAGGAAGGAATCACCAAGGTTCATGGCCAGTTCCTCGATTACCGCAACGCCAAAGCCATGGCCACGGTGCACCCCGCCTACGTGCTGCGTAATCCCAGAGAAGAAGTGATCCTGCGCGAGGATTTTGCCAAGATCCGCGACTTTCTGAGATCCCCCCGCGCCGGATGAGTCTGTGTGACAACTGCGATTTTTGCCCTGTAGCGGCGCCCTATGAGCGCAGAATCACTTGAAAAAATAAAGACCGGCGGCCAGGCGCCGCCGTTGTCACCCGGCGCCCGCCAGAAAATACATCGTTATGTGATATAATGCGCTACTGCCCGCAGGAGGACATCGTGAGGCGCCAACAAACTTCTGGCAACCTTCCGCCATTTTTGATATTCGTATTGAGTGTGAGGGGATTTGCGGATTTCCACTCAGGCGCTTGGCCGCGCGCCAGCGTTTGGGCTACTTTTGAGCTTGTTAACGCGGATTATTCATAACTTTAATGCGATGACCAGGAGGGCGGGGTTTTAGAGTCTGTGTGACAACTGCGGTTTATTGAGGTTTACATATTATAGTGGCGCCCAATGCTGTAGCGGCGG
>JBOGJY010000550.1:0-3831 GCA_050745325.1 Terriglobia bacterium | reverse complement strand
GTCTGACGGTGTGCTGCAAAAGACCCGCGTCATTATACTGACCACTCCTTCCGTGGCCAACGAAGCGCAAGCGGTGCTGCAACTGGGCGCCTTTGACTCGGTGGCCAAGCCCCTCAACCCGCCCGTTGTGGCCCAGCATATTCGCCGGGCCCTCGACGCTTATTGAGGATTACATATTATAATGGCGCCCACTGCTGTAGCGGCGTCCGCGCCGCCGGTTTTTCAAATATTAAAGACCGGGGCCGAAGTTCATTGTCTAAGCCAGCTCCGCGGGAGCGTCAGAATATAGCCCACGGCTCGCGCCGTGGGCTACCTTCTTCCGCCCCTGACGGGGCTCCGAACCCGACCCCTGGAAACAGGGGAACTTCGTCAACGAACTTCGGTGACATAGCACTAAGAATTTAATAATTAAGTAAGCTATTTATTTTCTTTGAGTTGTGCTATGAGTTGATTTTTGGAGACGCTGGTTTCGATCGGCCTAGGACGCAGCCTTTCGAACCGCAACCGTAGGCCGATGGACAGCTTTCTTTTCACCGTTTCACATGCCTGGGCCTGGATCGCGCTTGGGAAAAACAGGACCATTGGGGTCTGGGGTGGGATCAACCTGGTAGCGGTAAAATGTAATGGACCGGGTAGTTTCGAGTTGAAAGTCGGTGCCCGTCGGCAGGACAATTTCCTTGCCTCGTGTCGCTAGCACATACACAAGTCCTCCTAAAGAGCCAGCCACGCCGCCGGTCGCCGCGCCTACTCCGGAGTGGCCGCCGCTGATTCCGGCCACGGAGCCAATTCCTGCGCCTTCGGCGCCGGAGACCAGAACAGTTTCGGCGTCCCTGCCCTTCGTTCCTTCACCGATGATTTTGCCTTCCTGGCGTTTGAAATCCTGCTTGCCGTTACCAGCAAACCCGGCAAGTACGCCGCTGATCCGCTTGGTGACACCATTCGGAAGGGTTAGCGAATCGAAGCGCAGCCCAAGCATGGCCTTGCCCTTGATATGTCCGGGCCGGACGGCTTGCGTGATGGTCCCCTTGATGAAGCTCCCGACAGGGATCACCATGCGGTCGTTTACCGTGACCGGATAAAGCGTCTGGCAATAGACCGGCTCGCCTACGTAAGCCGTGCGCGAACTAAGGGCGCTTTGCAGCCGGAGGGGAATTTGCGTGCTTGACGGGACAACGATTTCGTCGCCAGGTTGTGGCGCCCTGGCTCGAGGCGGCGTGGAAACCGCCTGGGGCGCGGAAGGAGATTGCCCCCAAACCGCACTCTGCAAAGCCAAGCAACCCATCGCCAGAAAGACAACGAGAGATAGTCGTTTCGCGTTCACGGCAAGCCTCCCCTCAATAATTTACCGCTTCGTTGGTTAAGATGGCCGTTGGAAATGCCGAGTTGCCCCTAATCCTGGTTTGATAAGCGCGCAGAGCGCGTTACTCGTTCACGCAAACAAGGGTGTACAGGGTTTGACCGTTCGGCTGGCTCATCTGGTCGCGCACCTTCCACCGCTTGCCGTCAAGATCATACACCTGGGAATAGGAATCGAAAAGCCCCTGAATCCGGGCGTTTTTCATGAACAACTCCGGGACTTGGCGCGTATCTCCTGGCTTCCAATCTTTGAGGACGTTTAAAGAGCCGAAGGGGTTGCTCATGATGATTCTCCGGGATAGCAAGGTCTAGCGAGGTTGCGCCGCGGGCCGGCGCGCCGCGCCCCTCACCCGTCCCGCTTCGCGGTCCACCCTCTCCCCCGTTTCGGGGGAGAGGGACTGGGGTGAGGGGTTATTTACATACTTTGCGGGTTGAGTCTGAACGCCCAGAGTTCTTTCGATCGCGGCGGCAATTTCGGCGGCATGATGCTCCACGGCGGCGGCCCGTTCACCTTCCACCATCACCCGGGCCAGAGGCTCCGTTCCAGAATAGCGCAGCACCACGCGCCCCCGGCCCTGCAGGTCGTCCGCGCAGCGGGCAAGCGCGCTAGCCACTTCGGGGACGGATTCGAGCGGCGGCTTCCCGGTCACGCGGACGTTGCGGATAAGCTGCGGAAACGGCTCATAGCCTCGCATCAATTCGTCAGCAGGCTGGCCCGTGACGGAAAGCAGGCTCAACATCTGAAGCAGGGTCACGAACCCATCACCGGCCATCGAGACCTCCGAAAAAATGATGTGCCCGGAAGGCTCTCCGCCGAGGTTGATCCCGGAACGGAGCATTTCTTCGAGAACGTACTTGTCGCCTACCGCGGTTCTCTTAAGGTCAATGCCTCGTTCCCGAAGCGAAAGCTCAAGGCCAAGGTTGGTCATGAGCGTGCCCACGACGGCGTCGCCTTTGAGCTGCCCCTGCTGCTTCATAAACGGCGCGCAGCCGTACAGGACGTGGTCTCCGTCGAGGACGCGCCCCGAACGCGAGGCAAAGATGGCGCGGTCGGCGTCGCCGTCGAACGCCACACCCAGGTCAGCCCCGGAAGACTGCGTTTCAGCAGCCATTTTTCCAGGGTGAAGCGAGCCGCAGTTGAAATTAATGTTGCGTCCGTCCGGATCGGCGCTCAATACCCGCGCTTCGATTCCCAGACGTTTGAGGAATTCGGGCGCGATCGATGAGGCGGACCCGTTAGCGCAATCGATCACTAGCCGGAATCTCTGGCTTTCCGGTGGCGCGAGCGATGCCAGGAAATCCAAGTACTCAGAGAGCAAGCTGGACGTCGTTTCGATTTCCTTATCACCGAAGCTGGATGGGGCGATATTCTTGAGCACGCCTTCGATTTCGATTTCCACCGCTTCCGGCAGCTTCGCGCCCGCGCCGGAAAACACTTTAATACCATTGTCCTGGTAGGGATTATGCGAGGCTGAGACCATGACACCGGCGGCAAAGCCATGATGGCGGGTGAGGAAAGCGACTCCGGGAGTGGTAATGACGCCCGCGCCAGCCACCTCGGCGCCACTTGCGCGCAGCCCGGCGGCGAGCGCACGCGCGATCCAGGGGCTCGACTCGCGGGTGTCCCGCCCGAGCAAAACTTCGGGACGGCGCGAGCGGGCCTCACTGGCGAGAACCACGCCCAGCGCCATTCCCAGTTTTGCAACCGTTTCACGGTCCAGAGGATGACGGCCAGCGACGCCGCGCACACCGTCAGTGCCAAAAAGTTGAGGTTTTTCAGACATCACTTGTGATTCTAGCATTGATTCCGGCAGTTTCTGCGGTAACGGCGCCCTGGGGTAGTGTCTCAGTTTAATGTAGAGGCGGCTATATGCCGCCACAATATGGCGGGGTAAACCCGCCGCTACACCCGAAACTGCAACACTACCCGCCCTGGCGTTTCCCGGCGCGAAGGGCGCCTGCCAACATGGATGGCGCCTCGCCCAATTCCTTCGGGAGACGGCTTGTCCTGTAATTAAACAAGCTTCGGGGTAGTTGCCGCTAAAATCGCATCCGCAATCCTCACCGCAGGCAGCGCGGCGCTCACGTTATGGACACGCACGATATGAGCGCCGCTAAGGACCAATCCTGTGACCGCCGCCGCATCGCCGAAATCGAGCGCCGCGGAAGCGTGTAGCGCATCAGAGTTTCCTGCTTCTGGATACTCTGCGGCTTCTGTCTTGGCGCCCTGTTTTGATGTCCTCCTGGCGATCTTCCAATAAGTCGAGCCCATGCGCATCGATGCCCGGCCGGCGTCAAGCACCTCACCGGCCACCACCGCATGAATGAAAGATTTGTGCGATGCGCCTGCCAGGATGGGCAAACGGAATCGCTTGAGGCTCGCAAGGCTGGCGATGATCTCGAAGTTTTGCCGCCGCGTTTTGCCAAACCCAAGCCCAGGGTCGATGATCAGTTGCGAGCGGGGGACGCCGAGAG
>JBOGJY010000549.1:0-4137 GCA_050745325.1 Terriglobia bacterium | reverse complement strand
CCAGACGCAGCGGGTCACCATTGGTACGCACCACAAGCGTCATCAGGCCAAGCGGACTCTGAGCCAGTGGTACGTAACATTGAGGCTCTGGACCTGCGGCCAGGCTATGCACTTTCACATCCCCGACAACCCCTACAATTTCGCGCATGGGGTTCTTGTCACCGTAACCGTTGCTTATCCCAGGTTGTATCCGCCGGCCAATAGGGTCCTGATCGGGAAAGTACCGCCTTGCGAGTGTTTCATTAATGATTGCCACGGGAGGTGCGCTCAGATTATCGCGAGCAGTGAAATCACGTCCTTTCTGGAGCGGGATACCCAGGGTCCGAAAGTAATCTGGCGCAACGGCCACATAGTTCGTCTCAGGCCGATTGGCTTTGGGAACCGGATGCCCCTCAATATCAAAACCGGTGTCGGCGTCGACCTCGCTGAACGGCAAACCGAAAACGCCGCTCGCCGACCGGACGCCGGGCAGGGCGCGTGCGCGTTCGATGACTTGGGCAAAGAAAACCAGTTGCCGGGCCCAGGAATAGGTCGCCGGCGAATCCAGCCGGAGGGTCAGAACATGATGCGGATCGAATCCAGGATCGACTTGCGCCAGTCCGAGAAAACTCCGGATCAGTAAACCAGCGCCAGCCAGCAGCACGAGCGCAACCGCCACTTCGCCAATCACCAAAGCGCCGTGGGTGCGTGCGCGATGGGATCCTTGGGATGGCCCACGGCCGGATTCCTTCAGGGATTCCGCTAATTCGAATTTGAAACCAGACACGGCCGGAGCGAGGCCGAACAGGATGCCGGTCAGAAGGGACACGACAGCTGTGAAGACCAGGACGCGGCGATCCAGCCCAACTTGCGCCAAACGAGGGATGTCCACCGGGACGACGCGAACCAGGATATCCACTCCCCGCAGACCCAGCCACAGTCCGAGCAAACCGCCGATGGATGAAAGCAGGGTGCTTTCAGTGAGGACTTGCCGCATCACGCGGGCGCGGCTTGCGCCCAGCGCGGCGCGGATGGACATTTCCCTCTGCCGCGACGCAGCCCGAGCCAGCAGCAGGTTGGCGACATTGGCACAGGCGATGAGTAACAGGCAGCCGACGGCGCCCAAGAGAACCAACAGGGCAGGGCGAGCAGGTCCCGCCAAGCCGTCGAGGATCGGTACGACTCGCGCGCCGCGAGGATGGATGTCCGGATGCTCCTCATTCAACGCCCTGACGATGGCGCTCATCTCAGCTTGCGCCTGGGCGATCGTTATCCGGGGCTTGAGCCGCGCGATGACGTCCAGATAGTGCGCGCCTCGCTCCTTGGCCATACCGCCCATGTCAACTGCAATAGTCGTCCAGAGATCGACCGGGGCGCCTTGGATCGGAAATTGGAAACCCCGTGGCGCTACTCCCACAACTGTGTAAGGAAGGCCGTCGAGATTGATACCTCGGCCCACAACACGAGGGTCAGAGCCGAATTGCTGCTGCCAGAAACCATAGCTCAAAATTACGGCATTGGCGCCGTTGACAGCCCCAGGCTTGTCATCCCCGGGAAGAAACGAACGTCCCAAACGGGGAGTCACACCGAGTAGCGAGAGCAGGTCGGCGGACACCACAGCTCCTGGAAGGTGTTCTGGCTCACCTCGTCCGACAAGTGTAAAGTTCTCCGTTCTAAACACCGCCATCTGGTCGAAGACGTGATTCCGGACGCGCCAATCAAGAAAATCTGGATACGAGGCTTGACCGCCCCTCTTGTAAGGCATTTGCATTGAGATGACACCTACGAGCCGTTCGGGCTGGGGATAAGGCAATGGACGCAGTAGTACAGCATCTACTACGCTGAAGATGGCCGTGTTGGCGCCAATGCCGAGCGCTAGGGTGATTACCGCGACAGCCGTGAAGCCCGGATTGCGGCGCAATTGGCGCAGGCCGTAGCGCACGTCCTGGATCACATCTTCGACCCAGCGCAGCCGGTCAGCGTCGCGGCACGCTTCTTTTTTCTGCTCCACTCCTCCGAAGGCTCGCAGCGCGGCGTACCGAGCTTCTTCCAGAGACATCCCGGCATCGATGTTTTCCTGCGTCTTCAGCTCGATGTGGTGCTGCAGCTCTTCGTCTAGTTCGCGCTCAGCTTCCTGCCGAACGAACAACGATCGAAACCGCTTGATCAGTGACATGGCAAAACCTCATCCTTCAGCTATCAGAAATCGGTACGTAATCCTGTGGCGTGGTACGGGTTTGTTTCAGCCTGCTGATAGCTAACCGCTGACAGCCGACAGCTTCTTCTCACGCATAATGGAGCACTTTGGCAACGCCTTTGGCAACTCGCGCCCAGTTTTCCTGCTCCTCGGCCAGACGCTTCCTCCCCATAGCGGTCAGGCGGTAGTATTTGGCGCGGCGGTTGTTTTCCGATGCCTTCCACTCCGGCTTGATCCACCCATCCTGTTCCATGCGATGAAGCGCCGGGTAAAGTGAGCCTTCTTCAACCCGCAGGGCGTCTTCCGACAGTTGTTTCACTCGCAGCGTAATGCCGTAACCGTGCTCGGGCCCGCGCGCCAGCACCTTGAGGACCAGCAGATCCAACGCGCCTTGCAACTTGTCGTATCCCCTAGCATCTCCGAGCTGTCTAGGACAGAATGCGTCGGGATGGGTCCAATGTCAAGCGGGAAGTTGGCGCGCATCAGGCGAATGGATACTCCGCGCGCCTGAGCGCGCGGCGGCCTAGTTGGCGGCGCGGCGCTCTTCGGTGAAGGTGCGCTAGTCGAATGCCATGACAAGTCTCCTCTTCACGATCGGAAATGTGGGCCGGAGCCGGTAACACAGAGTTTTGCTGTTAAAACTCTACGGTCTTTATCGAGTCCATCGGGAATGCCGCAGAGTCTCAAAAACAGAGATTCTGCGCTACATCTCTGGGGCCGTAGTCCAAATATGCCTCCGGCGCGGGTTGAATCATGACACCGCCCAGGTCCCAGACCACTAGAAAATGTGCTTTTCTAGTGGCGGCCTTCACCGAGGTTGCCCCTCAGACTCCTCAGCCGTGCTCCGTTTTGGACCACGCCTGATCAATGCAGCAGTGTTTACAAAAATCGCAGCAATTCCCGAGTGCCCGTCCACACAAGGTAATCACTTCTGGATTTGCCGAGCTATGAAAGCGGTCCGTAACTGAGATTTGGAGTCCGCTGACTGTTTACTTTGCAGCGGGCATCGCGGATTCGTGAACCGCAACGGCTTACGGCTTACTGCCTTCTGTATTTTGGGGCGGGGCGCCGGAGGTATAGACGAACTGAGTGATCTCGCTTCGCTGCTTGGCCTCGTCCTTCACCTGCTGCTGGTGCAAGCGGTTAAAGGTCTGGAACTCGTTCTGAGCCGCGGCGCGCTGTCCGGTGCGCACCATCGCCTCGGCAAGCCGGTAATGCGCGTCGGCGAGGTCATTCTGGTAGCGGATGGCCTGCCGGTATTGGCCAATGGCTTGCTCCCACTGGCGCACGCCGGCGTAGAGAATGCCGAGTTGCAAATGCGCCTCCGCGAATGACGGCTCAAGGGCCACGGCGCTTTCGAGCAGCTTTTGAACTTTGCTCAAATCCAGGATCTGATTTTCGCTGCGCGAAGCCTTCCATAGGCTCATTGCGTAGTAATAGAGCGCCTGGGCATTGCGCGGCTGCAGCGTGGCATAGCGGGCGAAGCGGTCCGTGACGGCGGCCGCTTGAAGCGGTGAAACGTCGTAGATTTTGCCGAGAAAGACATAGGGCCGCGGGTCTTTGGGGTTCACGTCAATGGCATGGCAGAAAGCGTCGATTGCGTCCCGATAATGCCCGCGCGAATAAAGCGCGATGCCGTAACCTACCTGCATCCGGGCCGACTGCGGATACAGTTGAACACCGCGGCCCAAAACCTGAATGGCGAGCTCGAGCGTGTGGTGCAGCAGAAGCTCGCTTCCCCAGGCGAAAATGTTACTTTCGCTCGGGTCCATATGAGCGGCGGTCTGGTACTCGGCGGCGGCTTCGACAGACTGGCCTGTGTGTTCATCTGCAGTACCGAGGAGAGAGTGCAAATCTGCCGAGTCTAGAAAGCTTAGTAAGCGTTCGAGATTCGTTTTGGCGTCTGCGAATTTACCCACTTTGATTTGGGCCAGCGCTAAATCGTAGCCATTGGTCACCGA
>JBOGJY010000548.1:0-3644 GCA_050745325.1 Terriglobia bacterium | reverse complement strand
TGCGCGGCATCTCGCGCTGGCGAACGAGCTTGCGGCCGTTTCGGGAGAGTCTTTTCTGCTTGAAAACGGCGACGTGCTGGAGTTCGACGAACAGGGAGCGCGCCGCGTTGAGCGCGTCACCGTCGGCCGGGTGTGTATTGACGTGGGGACGCTCGATGAAGTTGGCGACGTCATTTTGAGCGAGCGCCGCCGCATTTCCTCCGATGGCATCGTGATCCCCATCCTCGCCATCAACAAATACTCCGGGCAGCTCGAGCGGCCGCCAGAGATCGTCTCGCGCGGTTTCGTTCCTCTGGAAGAGGCCGAAGAGCTGGTGGAAAAGGCGCGCCAAAAGATTCGTGAGACGCTGGAGAAATCCAACCTCGAGGAAATGGGCGACTGGGGCGTGGTGAAGGATAAAATCCGCTCCGCCCTGCGGAAGTTCTTCGATCAGGAGCTCGGCAAACGCCCCATGGTGCTGCCCGTGATTCTGGAAGTCTAGCGATTTTGGATTGACGCCACCCGCAACGGTTGGCCAGCCCAGAAACCTTGAACTACGAAACTCAATGAGTCAGGTTTCTTTGCGCCGCGGTTCCTGCTCCCCGAAGGGGGGCGACAGAAATAGCCGTGGGTAAAAACCCACGGTCGCGGACGGAGAAGGCAGCCGGCCCTGAAGAGTCTGTGTGAAAACGCCGGAAAAGGCGCTGTAGCGGCGGCGTCCCCGCCGCCGAATCACTTTAAAAATAAAGACCGACGGCTAGAGGCCGCCGCTACAACCGGCGTTATCACAAAGACTCTGAAGGGGCCGAACGCCTATAGAGCAAGACATAAATAATGCAACGGCTCACAACTCTAAAAGACGGGCAAAATCTGGCCTTTTCAAAACAGCCGCATTGCATTAATTACGCAGCGATCTATAAGGATCGTAATGCGCCGATTTGACGATATTCAACCCCTCCGGGGTTGCCGGGGGTGACCGTGGTTCGCGTTCCGTGGGTTCCACCCACGGCTATTCATCTTCCACCGCTTCGCGGTGGTGTGCGACTTGCCTCGTTGGTCGGAGGCGCAGCCTCGCCACTTAAGAAAGGTAACGAAATCGTTGCGGTGACCGTCGCTTCAATAAAGACGTTGCAAAGCCAAAACAATGGCCGGACTGCCAATCCAAAATCCAAAACCTAAAGTTCAAAATTAAATCATGCCCCTTTACCAAGCCATTGTTCTCGCCATCGTTCAAGGCATCACCGAATTTCTGCCCATTTCGAGCACGGGACATCTGATTTTGTTCCCGTGGTTTCTCGGCTGGAAGGATCCTGGCCTCACGTTCGACGTGGCGCTGCACGCGGGCACTTTGCTCGCCGTCTTCGTCTATTTCTGGCGGATGTGGGTGGACATGATCAAGGCCGCGGCCGGCCTCGGCGATTCGAAGAACGCCGAGGTCCGCGAGAACCGGCGGCTTTTCTGGCTGCTCGTCATCGGCACCATCCCGGGCGCCATCGCCGGAGTGCTCTTCGAGAAAAAGGCGGACACCGCATTCCGCAATCCGCTGGTAATCGGGGTCGCGCTCATTGTGGTGGCGCTCGTCATGTGGGCGGGTGAAAAGGTTACGCGGGATAACGAGTCGCTGAAAGAGGTTTCGCTGCTCGATGCGGTGATCGTGGGCATCGCGCAGGCCTTTGCCGTCATCCCCGGCGTCTCCCGGTCCGGCAGCACGATGTCCGCCGGCCTTTTTTGCAACATGAAGCGCGAAACCGCGGCGCGTTTTTCCTTTCTGCTCTCAACGCCCATCATCGCGGGCGCCGTACTGCTGAAAGCGCACGAGGTGCACAAGGCCGGAGGGCTGCCGCCCGACATGCGGGCGCCATTTCTCGCCGGCGTCATTGTCTCCGCGATTGTGGGTTTCTTCGTCATCGGCTGGTTGATCCGCTTTCTCGAAACCCGCACATTTAAAGGATTTGTCATTTACCGCATTGCCCTGGGTGTGGTAGTATTGGCGCTAGGATTGGGATTGCATCGCTAGGCCAGATTCCAGGGGTCAGGTATCAGTCGCCAGGGCCTGACATGATCGTGCCTGGAACGCGGGTTCGAAGTATGCCAGGTTTTCAGCGGAAGGGTGGGTTGTTTCTGAAACCTAACACCTGGAATCTGTAACCTGCTCTTCACTATGCAATCTGCCTCATCCGCTTCCGCAAGCCGGCCGCGCGAAACGCGCGCGAAGGCTCCCATTCTCGACGCCCGCCGCCGTTACGAGCTGGCCGGGTTCCTCCTCAGCATCCTGGGTTTATTGCTCATCCTGAGCCTTGCCTCCTATCATCAGATGGACCCTTCATTCGATACGGCTGCGGCCACTGGCAGCGTGCATAACTGGGTGGGCGTCGCCGGATCTTACGGGGCCGACGCGCTCCTGCAGGTTTTCGGCTGGACCGCGTTTCTGCTTCCGCTCTTTTGCTTCGTCGCCGGGGTGCGGTGGCTTTTGGTGCGGCCACTCGAATCGCCCGGCGCAAAGGCAATCGGCGCGGCGCTGCTGGTAGGCTCGCTCGCTTCGCTTTTTGAGCTTATCCCGCACGTCCCCGGCGTTTTCGGAGTCATCCGCGCGAGCGGCATCCTGGGCTTCTACCTGGCCGCGGGCTTGGTCATCACGCTGAACCGCATCGGGGCCGCCATCGTCGCCGCGACGGCGCTGTTCGCCTCGCTATTTCTGGTGACCAAGTTCTCATTTTCCTGGGCGGGCGGCGTCCTGGGGTCAACATCGCGCGCTGCCTTTGGGCCGCTTCGGGCGCGATGGTCAGCGCGGCGGGAGGCGCGCGAGCGCAAGCGCGTGCAAGCGCGGATGGCTCGCGAAAGGTCGGTGGGCAAGGAGCCGGTTGTCACCAAGCGCATGGGCGCTCCAATCGAGAAACCGAAAACGCTGGCGACGCTTCACGTGGTTCCGCAAGCAGGCTCCCGGCTGGATGACCTGGAACTTGAAGAGACCGACCACCCCGAGCTCTTGCTGGGCGATCCTCTTCTTGCGGACCCAGGTATTCAAGACCCTTTTCAAGAGACCGTGGGCCTTGCCAAGCCTAAAGTGGTGAGCAAGAAGGGAACAAAGTACAAACTGCCTTCCACGACTATGCTGCGTCCGCCGGAAGACCAGCAAGGCGTCAACGAAGAGGATTTGCGGGAGCGGGCCCAGCAGTTAACCGGAAAGCTGGCCGAATTCGGCGTGATGGGAACGGTGACTCAGATTCATCCCGGGCCCGTCGTGACCACGTTTGAGTTCAAGCCCGAAGCGGGCATCAAGTACAGCCGCATTACGAACCTGGTGGATGATCTGTGCCTGGCGATGAAGGCGGAGTCGATCCTGATTGAGCGCATCGCGGGCAAATCCACTGTAGCGATTGAAGTTCCAAACCTGCGCCGGGAGATTATCTACCTGCGCGAGATTCTCGAATCGAACGAGTTCATTTCGTCTGCTTCCCGGCTGACGCTTTCCCTGGGAAAAGACATCACCGGCAAGGTAAAAGTGGGCGACCTCCCACAGATGCCTCACCTGCTGATTGCCGGCTCGACGGGTTCCGGCAAAAGCGTGGCCATCAATTCGCTCATTCTCTCGCTGCTCTTTAAATCCACGCCGGACGACGTGCGGCTGATCCTGATCGATCCGAAGCGCATCGAGCTGAATCTCT
>JBOGJY010000547.1:0-3028 GCA_050745325.1 Terriglobia bacterium | reverse complement strand
TGCCGGAGGTCGGTGGTTTTGAGAACTATGGCTTGCGCTTTCGAGACGAGTTTCCAATCGATCTGTCGAGGTCTTGGCATGCATCAATTGTAACATTATTAGTCTCATCTTGATAGCGACTTATAATGAGAATGCGATTAAGACTCGGCAGATCCGGGGTTTTGGAAAATCGTGCAGCACTGTACTCGCAGAAATGCGGCTTCCACACGGCTGCGAGGATCTCCCTATCGACACTACAATACTCTGCAATTGCAGTTGACACTTATAAATGAGCAGAAGTATGTTGTCAAGTGTTTTTCCGGAGCTTGTTTTTTCGGAGATCTTTTCGGAGCTTTTTTAAAGTAAGTATCCTCCGGCAAAGCCGGAGGCTTTACGATTGCTGGCCCCTCAAAGGGGCCTGATCGCAATCGCTCAAAAGCGAAGCCGCACCCGACTTAGTCGCATGCCCTAAATAGCGACGTCCCACGCGATTGTTCAGTGCGGGCGGAATGGATGAAATGCTCCTGGAACTGTCAAACTTTTACTGCCTCCCCGGCAAAGCCGGAGGAACTCCCAGGAAATTAGTTTGGGGGATTTAGTTTAGTCGTGATTTTGAGGTGCTATTTTTGCGAGGAGGACTTTTTCACACTGTGCGCACGCCCAACGCGGTGCCCGCGAGCTTGTCCGAGCGGGCTTATTTGCTCATACGACAGAAGATATTGCGCGGAGAAATTCCTTTAGGTGCACCGCTGTCACGTCGAAAGCTGGCGGTTCAGTACGGGATGAGCTTCTTGCCCGTTTCGGATGCCATTCGGCGGCTGGAACACGAGGGGTTGGTAGAGAGCAAACCCCGGGTGGGGACGAGAGTTCGCATTCCCACGGCTCAGGACGTGCGCGATTGCTATATTCTCCGCGAAGCGCTGGAATGCCAATCGGCGCGGCTTTTTGCGGAAAAGGCAAGTTCCCAGGAACGGTGTGAGTTGCAGATCATGGCGAAGCGTGTCGACAGTTTGATGAAGGAAGCGAACGGCGAAGACGCAGACCCAGACTCAGTGTTCAACGCGCAGGCTTATCATCTGTCTTTCCATATGCGCATTGCGGAGTGTACAGGATGTTTGGCCTTACGAGATACCATTGAAAAGAACCAAATACTGATATTTAACTGGTTGTACGACATAACTGCCAGACTTGTCTTGCCACCGCGGCGGCATGAGGAACTCATGGCAGCTATTCTTCAGGGAGACCCCCAGGCCGCCGAGACGGCGATGCGCGAACATATAAATTACGGCTCGAACCAAATCCAGGAAGCGATTTCCTCATCGTTTGGGAGCGGTATCGGCCATACCGGGAGGGCGGAGCCGCCGGCGTTGCCGCCTCTCGTAAAACGACAACAGGAAAAGAGATGGAGAGTGAAATTGGGGACTCGTTAGCCAAACACGCAACGAGGTGGAACAGGACTTGCTGGGGCGAGGAAATGTACGACCGAAACTTGCAGCAGAACCCGGTTAGATTCCAACGAAGGTACGTAAAGTCCCACAGCAATTTCTACAACCCTTAGGCAACAAAAGGCTTAGCCAAATTCTCTTGACCCAAAAGTTGCGGCGTAAGAAAAGCGAAAGTGTTGGGTCCGCCAAATTGAAACAAAGTCCTTGTTTTTAGGAGCTTGCGTTTAACCCGAATTCGTAAGTTGAACCGCATTTTCGGTGCTCCGGTTGAATCATAGAGGGCGCCGATTATCCGGTTGCTTCCGGTTGAATTTCCAACTTGCGCGAAGTTGGAATGAGATACTCCAACAGGTTGTCAAACAGTGAGTTGCGGTTCTCCAGTCCTCCCCAAGCAGCCGATAAATGGAGCACCGTTTGATGACCCGCTCGGCCCAGGATGGCTCCGCACAAAAAGGCCTGCGCTCGCAAGCTGGCGGGCTGCCGGTAGCCGTTCATGCCCACCGCACGCTGGAACTCCGCCAGGAGATTGAAGAGCATCAGAATGCCCAGGAAAGCCGCTTCGGTGGCGTAGAACTCCTGCAGGCAGAAATCGTCGGCCGCCAGGTCCGACTTCAATTCCTCGATACGTTGCTCCATGCAGGCCCGCTGGTTGTAGTCACGCCAGATCTCCGCCGGCGGATCAGGCCGGTTGGTCACCAGGATTCGGAAAGTATAGCCGGGAAGGTCCAACAACTTTCGCCCCAGCGAAGGTTTATTCTCCCGGATTTCTTCCCGTGCCACCACGAAGCGCCGGGCGCGATCCCAGCCCCACAGTTGGAACTGAAACTCTCCGACCGCATAGACGGCATCGAGGGCTCGCCACTCTTGGACTCGGGCCGCCTCCTGCTTCAGCCAGCGCGTCAGGCGTGCGACCGCGATGTAGGACAACCCGCTCTGCTCCAGGTAGCGCAGCAGTTCCTGATCGAAGAACCCGGCATCGGCCCGCACCACCCGAATCCATTCCCGACCGGGCAGCTTGGCCAGCGCCTCCTTCAGGAACTTCACCGCCCCGCGTCCCGCCGCCGTGTTCCCGCTCCTCAGCCAGCCGTGCAGGATGAAGTGCGCTTCGCCCAATACCGCCAGCAACGGGTGATGCGATGCCCGCCCGTGCTTCTTGGGGTTGCAGCCCTTCCGCGCCCCCTCCTGCCGCCCGTAACGCTCGAACACCGTCGAGTCCAGGTCCAAGCTGTATCCGGCTTCGCGCTTCGCCAGCCGCTCCAATGGCCAGGCCCACAGCGGCTCGTACATCCCGGCCACCATGCCTTGCGTGAAGCGCTTGAACAGATTCCGAATCGTGCCGTCGGTCGCAAACCGCTTCATCCCCAGCAGAGTGTGCAAGGCGCGGCCGGCCCGCAGCATCGAACTGTGCGCAAACCGCCTCGCCCCCGCTACCACAGCCACCAAAAAGGCCCTGAAAGTCTCGCCCGCAGGAATGGCATTGTTCGATTTCAAACACACCGGCATGTCCCCAACTACCCGCTCGGGAAAACCGATCCCCTTCAAAAACTCGATGCACACACTCAGCCCGCCGAACGGGGTCACCGCCCGCGGCGTCTGGCGCAAAA
>JBOGJY010000546.1:0-3646 GCA_050745325.1 Terriglobia bacterium | reverse complement strand
ATGGGCTTCCGTTTACACACAAAATGCCGCTTGACCTGCCATCTTCCAGCTTGTCCAGAGCATTAACGCCCTTCTCACCACGGCGGATGCCCCACGCTGGTTCCTCGGCCATCTCGACCTCGGCAATCAGGTAGCTGGTCGACGCTTCCCAGCCAGGGAAGTCGATTCCGGCCTGTTTGCGAACCCGGCTGCGAGCTCCGTCGCACCCGGCGAGATACTTCGCATGCGATGATCGGCCGGCTGGCGCCGACCCTCTCAGGTCTGCGCAATAGGTGACGGATGGGTACGGAGTTTGCGATGTTAGGCTGCTGGATGACGCCGGACCCGGACAACGCCGGGGCCGACCCATCCAATCCTTAGACCTGGAACGCCTACAGCTACGCCGGAAATAACCCCACCACCAACACGGATCCCACGGGGCTTTATTGCGTTCAGGATAGCAATGGCAACTGGTACGACGACGGCAACGGTGGCGAATCCTGCTCTGACGCTAAAGCCAGCGACGCCGCGGAGCAAAAGAACCCCAGCGCGAATGTGACAGGAAAGCCAGGGAATGTGGCCGAAGCGGTAGGTGTGAATTTCGGAATCGGCGTCTATAATCTGATGATCGACAACGCGAACACCTTTTATACGGCGCCGACTCTCGGCCAGTACTCCCCAAATTTGCCTCAAGTCCCGGCTGGGTCAGGCGTCGCCGCCAACATCGGCGCGATCGCTCCCCTTGTCGGGGCCTCGCTCGTTGGACCGGAAGGCGAGCAAGTAGATTCTCTCTTGGATTTCAAGAGAGATTTTTGCTCATGCTGCCGCTCCTGAGGTCGAGGTTGAATCGGTCTGGATCGGCAGGCGAAAGATTTTCGACCCATCGTAAGGCTGACGATGTTTGAACATTCCGAAGATGGCGTGCAACAGCTTGCGCATCACGGCGACCATGGCCTGCATCTTGGGTTTGCCTTGGGCCAGCAGGTGCTGGTAGAAAGCGCTAAGGTGCGGATCGAAGCGGACGGCGACCAACGCGGGCATATAGAGCGCGCGGCGCGGATGGCGATTGCCGGCTTTGCTGATGCGCGCCTTTTTATGGATCGAACTGCCCGAGGAGTGCTCCCGCGGATCGAGGCCCGCTGAAGCGACCCACTGCCGGACATCAAGGCCCGGAGAGAGCATGGACAGTTCGGCCAGGATGGAAATCGCACTGGCGGTGGCGACACCGGGAATGCTGTCCAAGTACTTGAAACATTCCTGCAATCGCTGATCGCGGACGATCATTTCCAGCGCCTTCCCGGTCAGCCGCTCCAGGGCGCGCTGATGAAACTCAATGCTGCGCTTCAGGTCCTGACGAATCGCCTCGGGCAGCACCTGCGCCGCACGGGCCGCGTGCAGACGGTTCTTCTCCGCCGTACCCAATTCGGTCAGGGCCGCCAGACGACGCGCCAGGGCACAGAGGTGCGGGACCGCCTGGGAAGGCGGCTGCCAAGCCTGGAACGGCATGCGAGCTGCGGATTCGAGCAACATCACCGCGTCCAGAGGATCGGTCTTGCTGCGCTGCATGAGGGCCTGGGCGAAGTTCCGCACCGCCCGCGGGTTGGCGATCATCACCTCGATCCCCGCCCGCTTTTCGAGAAGCAGGGCCAAATCCAAGCCGTAGACGCCAGTCGATTCCAGGCAGACGCGCACCATGGGCCCCTTGCGAACCAGGTAACGCGCCACGGCCCGATGCCCTTCCGGGGTGTTGGAAAACGATTTCAAAGGCAGCGTCTGCCCGCCCCGGCGCAGCGCCACCAGCAGTTCCTTGGCGCTCACTTCGATGCCACCATAATCTCTCTCGTCCACGTCAGCCTCCTTGAGTTAGGCTGGGGTTCCGGCTCCCCGACCCTGAACAACCTCCTCCGGTCGAGCTTGAAAACACAGGCTCTCAAGGCCTCAGATTCTCCTCGGCCTAGGATGAAGAGGGCGGGGGGCCGATCTACCCGACAGGCTCTCGACCCTTACGGATCGTGCCTCAGCGCGGAGCGGCCTCTCCCGCCGGACAACAGCCATCGAACCCTTTTACTTCAAACCGGGCGTCAGGTCGAACTTTTTTTGGCCGCTGCCTTGCTTTCCCCCCAGCAAGGCAGCGGCGTGTCTCATCCAATCCCCAACTACGGGCCAGCAACTAAGGAGCGGAACAAAAACGAATATACAAGCGCAGAGTCTCTGCTTTTGAGACTCTGCGGCATTTTTGTCTGGACCACTGAAAAACCGCAGACCTTGGGTAACAGATCTGTGGCTCAGGAAGCACGCCCGGTTGGCGGAAAAAGTGTCCTATTTATCACATTTGTCTCACAAGTCTGATCATGTTCTGATATCCTGAGGGCGGCTGGCGCAGACCTTGAAGGTATGCGCCAGCCAGTGCATACGCGCTGCTACTTCCGACTCTCTCGGGCTGTCACCGGTTTCCGCCGGGAGAGTAAAGCCATACTGAGCAAGGCCGTGCCAAACAGGATCATAGAAGCAGGTTCGGGCGTATCGCTGCTAGGTCCCGGTGGTGTGCTGCCGATGTCGAGTGTCAGGGTATACGGGTCAAAAAAGCAGGTCGGGCAATTGATGCCGGTAAAATCCAGGCTCGTGAAGTCTTCTGAGACGTAACCGGCTTCAAGGAAGGGGAATGCAGTATTGGCCGCAGGCACATAACCGTCGAAGAAATCAAAATCTACTGCGCCATCGAGTGTGGCCGTGCCCGTTACATCGAGCACAGTAAAATCAGTGAGGCTTGATATATCGATTACGAGTGTTCGATTGGGGTCCTGGGTATAGTTGCCGTTGATCGTCAGTTTCGTAGGATCGCCTGGGGCAACTGTGGCACCGTTAAGAACATCGCCATCGATAGTCCCGCTACCCGAAAGGATCCCTCCGGTCAGGTGCACCGGACCGATGAGAGTACCGTTCACACCCAGAGTGCCACCGCTCACGTTCACCGAGGCTGTAAGGATCCCATTTATGTTGGTGGAACCTGCAGTTTGGTTGTATGCTCCATTGGCCCACAGAGCCCCTCCACCTATCAAGGGTGAGTGAACTGCTGTTATCAATAAGCACTATGCCAGAGTTCGTGACACTACCGGCGGGGTGACCCACGGTGACAGCGCCGCCATTAGTTATCGCGAGCGAACCGGCTGAATTGACTGTGAGTGCGCCGGCCACGGTCCAGGTAGATCCAACGCCATTTACTGTTACAGAGGCAGTTGAACTACCAGTGCTGCTACCAATGATCACGCCACCGCCGATAGGAACGAACATTCCAGGTCCAAGAGATGCGGTCGGGATTAGATCGTTGGGAAAAGGGGAAGGCGGGTTCGTCAATGGATTAAAAATCTGCTCTTGGTTTTGTGCGAGCAGCATTGAGAAGTCGCCGTTGAACTCAGCTGCCGTAGGCAGACCTGACAGAACAAGAGGAGAGAGCTGAGTACCGTTGGGGCCGCTCACAAGCAGTGGTTGGCCTCCCAAGTACACATCAGTACCGAAGGTGCGTGTATACGCAACGCCACCGTTGCTGACCCTGAAACTCCCGCTGGTCAAATTCATTGTAGCGGCTCCAAGCGACGCTCCATTCGAAACGCTGAGCGCACCGCTTCCGAGCGAAAGTGTGGAGACGAAAATATACGAAGGACCGGAA
>JBOGJY010000545.1:0-8361 GCA_050745325.1 Terriglobia bacterium | reverse complement strand
AACAACGACGGGTTCGAAGACCTGTTCATCACGGGCTGGGGACAGAACCTCCTCTATCGAAATAACGGTAATGGCACGTTTACTGACGTCACCCGGGACGCGAAACTGCTGAATCCCCAGCCGCGTTTTGGATCAGGTTGCGCTTTTCTTGATTACGACCGGGACGGCCACCTGGATCTTTTCGTATCCAACTACGTCGCCTTCGATATACATTCGACGCCCCGTCCTGGCCAGACGGGAGGTTGCAATTACGGAGGCGTGCCGGTGTTCTGCGGTCCGCGCGGCCTGCCCTACGGGCGCCACAGCCTCTATCATAATAATGGCGATGGCACGTTCACGGACGTCACAGCTTCCTCTGGCATTGCCAAATCTCCAGGGGGCTACGGGCTGACCGTTGTTGCAGCGGACTTCGACAATGATGGATGGCCAGACATCTACGTGGCCTGCGATTCCACACCGAGCCTGCTCTTCATCAACAACCACGACGGAACGTTCAGCGAACAGGGCATGGAGAGAGGCGTGGCCCTCAGCGAGGACGGGATGGAGCAGGCGGGCATGGGCGTGGGGGTAGGCGACTTCGACTTGGCGGGCAACCTTGATATTGTCAAGACACACTTCTCCGCAGACACATCCGGCGTCTACCTGAACGACGGCAAGGGCTACTTCTGGGACATCTCGCGCGCCTCGGGTTTGGGCGTCGAAACGCGCTACGTCAGTTGGGGCTCCGGTGTCATTGATCTGGATAACGACGGCAACCCGGACATTTTTGAGGTCACGGGCGGCATCTATCCGGAAGTGAGCGGCAGCTACAAGACTCCCCGCCTCGTTTTTCGCAATCTTGGAAAAGGGCGCTTCGAGGAGTTGCTGGGCATGGAGGGACCCGGGGTGGATGCCCTGCATTCAAGCCGGGGTTGCGCTTTTGGCGACTTCGATAACGACGGCGATGTGGACGTGCTCATTGTGAACCATAACGAGCCGCCTTCGCTATTGCGGAACGATGTCACCGGCAGTAATCACTGGATTAAGATCAAACTCATTGGTGTTCAATCCAACCGTAGCGCAATCGGCGGCCGCGTTATGGTGCGCTACGGTGGCAAGATTCAAGCGCAGGAGGTGCTGAGCCAGTCGTCGTACCTATCGTCGAACGATACCAGGCTGCACTTCGGACTTGGACCGGCAACGATGGCGGATATTGAGGTCCGGTGGCCGCGCGGGCAGATTGAGAAATTCTCCGCTCTCCCGGCCGGCCATCTGATTTTGGTGACCGAGGGTCGCGGAATTACGCGGGCGCAGAAATGGGCCTCGGGATGATAACGCGAATCGTGATCTTCCTGGCGTGTGCTTCTCTTGCGTTTGCGCAACGCCCTCCGATCGAGGACGCTTGGGACCTGCTTTCCAAGGGCCGGCGCCCCGAAGCTGTTCACCTTCTGTACGAGATCATCAAAGCTCATCCGAGCGACGCAGACGCCCGGCTGCTGTTGGGAAGTGTCCTAATGGAGGAGGGCGAGCGCTCGGAATCGATCGCGCAACTAAGTGAAGCTGTCCGGCTGCGGCCGAATTCCGCCGAGGCCCAAAACGCTCTTGGCGAGGCTTTTAATGCTTTTGGCGACTCCAAAGCGGCCCTTGACCCCTTTGAGAAAGCCGTAGCGTTGAACCCCAGATTGGCCCGGGCGCAAGTGAACCTTGGCTTGGTCCTGCTCAAGTCCGGTGAGTATTCGCCGGCCGAGCCGCACTTGGACCGCGCCATCCAGCTTCTGGGACAAAGTTCGGACGCGGCCTATCCTCGCTATCTCCGCGCCAAGATTTACACTGAACGGGGAGAGGTCAAGCGGGCCGAGACTGATTTGGAGCAGGCGGTGTCGCTTGAACCCAATTTCGCCGAAGCATGGTCGGACCTTGGAGAAGCCCGAAAAACTCTTCTGGACAATGCCGGCGCATTGGCGGCTTTTGAGAAGGCAGTGCAATTCGCTCCCGAAGATCCTGTCTCTCAGACCCGGCTTGGTTCTGATCTTCTCGATCAAAAGGATGCGCAGGAAGCCCTTCCACACCTTGAAGCAGCCGTGCGTCTTGATCCGGGAAACCAATCCGCAATGTATAATTTGGAACGTGCTCTGCACGAGGGCGGCCATCCTGCAGAAGCCGAGGCCGTAAGAAGAAAATTGACGGCACTGCTGCTCCAAAAGGACCAAACTGATCAGAATGCTTTCAAAGCGATCCAACTCAATAATCAAGGCGCCGCTCTCGAAAAGGCAGGCAAACTGCGCCAGGCGTTGGAGAAGTACCACGAGGCGATGGAACTCGATCCGCAACATGTCGGAATCCGCGTGAACTTCGCAGCGGCGCTCCTGCACCTTGGACAGTGGAACCAAGGCGTCGCTGAATTGCGCGAAGCCCTGCAGCTTGACCCTACTAACTTGGCTGCCAAGAAGGCCTTGGAGAAAGCGCTCGCCCATCCTCCTGACGAAACACAATGACGGCCGTTGCGGCGGCGTCCTCGCCGCCGACGCGATTGAAAAATAAAGACCGGCGGCGGGGACGCTGCCGCTACAACCGAAGTTGTCACCTAGATTCTGAAGACCTTGTTCGTTGCGCAAATCGGTCGGCAGCTTACATTTATGGAGGCATCAATGAACGATAAGAGTTTGAATGCGGAGCAGCTCGAGCGGCGGAATTTTCTGAAGGGCGCAGCAGGGGCGTTGGGCGGCGCCGCCTTTGCTGGAAATCTTGCCGGAGAGACATCAGGATCATCCGCGAATTCCGGGCTCGCGGAAGAGCAAGCGGCGCGTGCAACACGCGGGTTGCCCACACCCATCATCAAAGACATCAAAGTAATTACGACGCAACCCTACGGCGCGCGCCTGGTGGTGGTTAAAGTCATCACCGATCAAGACGGCCTCTACGGTTACGGCTGCGCGACGTTTACTCAGCGCGCCGACCTGGTGCCGCCCGCAGTGGAGAAATATCTCAAGCCGCTTTTGATTGGCCAGCCGGCGGACCGCATCGAGGATACGTGGCAGGCCTGCTACAACAGTTCCTACTGGCGCAACGGCGGCGTGCTCAACAATGCCATCAGCGGGATAGACCAGGCGCTGTGGGACATCAAGGGCCGGCAGGCGAACATGCCGGTGTACCAGTTGCTGGGCGGCAAGACACGCGAGGCAGCCTTGACCTACGCAACCGTGGGTGGCACGGATGCTGCAGAAGCCATCGATCGCGTCCGGGGCGCTATGGATAAGGGATTCAAATGTGTCAAAGTCATGGTGGGCGTGCCCGGAATGTCCTCCTACGGTCCGCGCAAGGGGCCGTCGCTCACAGGATTGCACGCGGGTCCTGTATTTGAGCCCGGACCTTACATGCGCCTGACGCGGCAAATGCTTGAAGCGTGCCGGGCGCAACTAGGCGAAGAAATCGAGCTGATTCATGACGTGCATGAGCGCGTCAGCGGGCGCCAAGCCGTGCAATTTGCCAAGGAGCTCGAGCCGGTCCGGCTGTTCTATCTGGAAGACGTGCTCTCGCCCGAGCACATTGAGTATTTCCGGCAAATCCGGCAGCAGTGCGCGACCTCGCTTGCGATGGGCGAACTTTTCAATAATCCACACGAATGGCAGCCGCTGATTGAGGGGCGCCTGATCGATTATATCCGCTGCCACGTGTCGCAAATCGGAGGCCTGACGCAAGCTCGGAAGGTAGCAATCCTGGCGGAACAGTTCGGGGTGAAGACGGCGTGGCACGGCCCGCCCGACGTGTCACCGGTGGGTCATACGGCGCAATTGCATTTGGATCTGGCCAGCACCAGTTTTGGCATCCAGGAAGGCGGCATCATCCAGGGTTTGGAAGCGGAGATTTTCACCGGCTGCGCGACCTATAAAGACGGCTATTTGTGGGCCAGCGATGCGCCGGGGTGGGGGGTTGAAGTGAATGAGCAGCTCGCCGCCAAGTATCCTTTTCATGAAGATCGCGGCCATCTCAACGGCGGGTGGGGGGAGATTCGGCGGCTCGACGGCTCCATCATTAACCAATGAAGCCGCGCTAAACAGTTTAAATGCCGCTACGCTTGAACGGCGCACTCCCCGTTACAAACTGCCGGCCGCGGCTGAAAGGTTCTCCAGGATGCACAAAAAAGACGCAACTTCTCTTTTGACGTTTGGCTCGTCACTTGTCTCTCACCACTCGTCGCTGTCTTTCAAGTTGGCGCTTCCCCGCCTAACCGGCGTTCTCCTGATACTGTTATGGTGCTCTGCGGGCTGGGCCGCACAGACCCAAAAAAAGTCCGCCAGAGGAATCGGCCGGGACGTCTTCGTAAAAAACTGTGCGGTCTGTCATCACGAAAACAGCGGCACTCGTGCCCCGCTGCCGAGCGTCCTTCGCCAAATGTCGAGCCAGGAAATCCTCGGAGCGCTTCAAACGGGCGTCATGAAGGCGCAAGGGTCACAACTCACCCCCGGAGAGCGGGAAGCGGTGGCCCACTTTCTGTCGCCCAGACGCGAAGCAGTGCAGAAGATTGTCACCGGCTTTTGCTCGGCAAATTCGGCCCCCCTCAGCGCAGGCGATGCCGCTTGGAACGGTTGGGGCAACAGCGCCACGAATGCCCGCTTTCAGACCGCAAAACAGGCGGGGCTTGACCGGGATGGCGTCAAAAGGTTGAGGCTGAAGTGGGCGTTCGGCTTTCCAGGGGCTTCCACGGACCAGCCCACTGTTTCCGGCGGGCGTGTCTTGATCGGCGGCACGGACGGCAGCGTTTACTCGCTCGATGTCCGAACAGGGTGCATTCACTGGACTTTCAAAGCTTCTTCGGGAATCCGCGCTGCCATCTCAGTTTCGCCCGATGGGCGGGAAGCATATGTGGCTGATCGCGGGGCGAACGTTTATGCCATCAACACAGACTCAGGAGCCTTGATCTGGAAAACGCACGCCGACCCTCACCCGCTCGCAGGCATTACAGGCGCGCCGTTATTGCTGGATAGCCGCCTCTATGTGCCGATTACGTCCGGCGAAGAGGGCGCGGCAATAAACCCGTATTATGCGTGCTGTACCTTTCGAGGAAATGTGACGGCGCTGGACGCTGCCAGCGGGAAACAGATATGGAAAGCCTACGCAATTCCTAATGCGCCGGAACAGACGGGTAAAAACGCGCTTGGCATACCAACATGGGGACCTTCGGGCGCCGCAATCTGGAGCTCGCCCACCGCGGACATTCGCCGCCGCGCGATCTATGCGGGCACGGGGAATAATTATTCCAATCCGGGTGGAAGTCATTCGGATGCAGTGATTGCGTTCGATATGGATACGGGCCGGATGCTCTGGTCTCGCCAAGTAACTCCAGATGACCGTTGGACCATCGCCTGCCTCAGGTCGGATAAGACGAACTGCCCTCCTAACCCAGGTGACGATTACGACTTTGGCACGTCGCCAATCCTAGTATCGGTGCCGGACGGGCGAAACCTGATTCTCGCGGCCCAGAAGTCAGGAGTGGTGTATGCATTAGACCCTGACCAGGAGGGGAAAATCATCTGGAAGGTCCGCGTGGCAGATGGAGGCCCTGAGGGTGGCGTCGAATGGGGCGGCGCGGCCGGGGAAGGACGAGCATACTACCCCATCTCAGATTGGAGACAGTCCGTCCCAAATGCTGGAGGGGGTCTGATTGCCCTGCGCATCGGTAATGGCGCGGAGGTATGGCACACTGGCGCAATTTCTCCTGATTGTATAAAAATACCCGGATGCAGCGCCGCTCAGGTTGCGCCCGCTACAGTGATTCCAGGGGTAATCTTTTCAGGATCGCTGGATGGTCACCTGCGCGCTTATGACGCGCGGGATGGGCGCGTGATCTGGGATTTTGATACCGCGAAAAGCTTCAAGACCATCGACGGGTTCGTAGCGCATGGTGGTTCGCTGAATAAGAGCGGACCGGTAGTGGCTGGCGGGATGCTTTATGTCCAAAGCGGCAATTTCGTCGGAATGCCGGGGAATGTGCTCCTGGCATTCTCTATCGACGGACAATAACCTGATACCGCAAAACCAACACTGTTCACGCGGGCGCCGGAGGCCTTGACATCGGAAGTTCGGTTTGTAATAGTAAGTCCACCGAATTCGGAACTTCCTGACGTAAGGAGTTGGGCAATGGGCAGCCTTGCAGCTGAGGAAAGCGGGTTTCGCGATCCATCGGTTCCTTCAGTGGATCGCGCGTTGAACCTCATCGAGCTTCTGGCTTCAACAACGGCAGGCCTGAATCTGTCCATGATCAGCAGGAAACTCAACATTCCTAAAAGTAGCGCCTACTACCTTGTCACCACTCTTTTAAAGCGGAACCTTGTGCGGCGCAGTCCTGACCGGCGCGTTTATTCATTAGGAACACTTGCTCCATCCTTCGCAAAAATCAACCGCGCCGAATCAGACCTAAAAAAGTTCTGCTCTCCCTATATTCAGTCACTTTCCAACAAGTTAGGAATGACAGCTCAGCTTGGCATTCGGGAAGGCGCCGAAGCCCGGATTATCGACCGGTCAGAGATGGCTGGACCGAGGCTGGATTCATGGGTTGGCCGCCATTTTGATCTGCACTGTACCGCGATCGGAAAAGCGCTGATCAGTTATCTTCCTGATACGGAAGTAGAGAATTTGTTCAGATCCCGCGGTTTCCCGAAACACAATGAGAACACGGTGGGTTCGTTAGAAGTCTTAAAGTCTCATTTGGCCGAAACCAGAAAGCGAGGCTTTACGACGGACGACGAAGAGCACGAACTGGGAGTCCGATGTGTAGCTTCTCCGATTTTCAATCACTTGGCTGGGGTGGTAGGCGCCATCTGTGTTTTCACGTCGAGCAACCGCCTTTCGCGCCCGGAGATGCCAGCCCTGGGCGCTGAGGTCATGAAGACCGCGAGCGATCTCTCGAGAGCCCTCAATGGCTCGCCTCTGGACGTGCAACGCGTTTTGCAGCGATGGGAGTCGGGGAAGCGGTCTGGCCTTGAAGCGTGACGACCCTCCAATAGTTGTTTACCCAATCCTCTGGTTTCGCCCTTTTCCTCTTCGCGGATTTCCCCAGCCCTCCCTTGTTCTTTATCCAACGGAAAAGTGTGGTTCACGTAATTGAATATGTTTGCCTGTTGGAGATAGACCATGCCAGCATGAATGGGGTCACGCGTATGTTGAAGAGGCCTTGAAAATTTCCAAGCCCCCTTCTGGATAGGAAGGGGGTTGGCGCTAAGGCTGCTCTCTTTGTGGCTTGCGCCTATCGATTGCCATAGTTTTCTTTGTGTCAGTTGGAATCAACGAGGCAAAAGAGAAATGGAACGCAGAGCTTATTTGAAGACAATGTTGGCGGGCGCCGGCGCATTTGCTGTACCGCTGCTTGGCCAGGAACCGCTGAGCCAGCGAATCCAGCACACCGATCCGGGCACGTACCACCGCAGCCGCTCGCATGAAAGCGCCGGTGACATGGCGTGCGAGCGGTTGATGAGCAGCAGCGCCTTGACCACCAATCTGCTCTTTATCGACCGCTGCCAGATCATGCCCGGTGGGGGCGTAGGCCACCACTTTCATAATCGCTGCGAGGAAATGTTTATCATTTTCGGGGATGAGGCTCAGTTTACGATTGACGGACGGACGTCTGTAGTGAAAGGACCGGCCGGTGCTCCATGCCGCATGGGCCACTCCCACGCCATCTATAATCCGTCGAACAAGCCGGTGGAGTTCATGAACATCAATGTATCCGCCGTCAAGGAAAAATACGACGCGTTCAATCTTAGCGACGCCCGCATCGGCGTTCCGCTCGACCCCATCCCGGTTTTTATGACGATGCGGTTGGACAAGGAACTGCTTCGGCCCATCGAGGGCTATCTCGGCGGCCAAGGCGCCGCAAGGTATCGTCGTGCTTTGCGTCCCGAGGTCTTCCTGACCAATTGGTCCTATATGGACCACCTCCTCCTGCCTCCGGGAACTTCGGAAGGCCGTCATCGGCACACCGGCGTGGAGGAAATTTATTACGTCATGAACGGCAGTGGTGAAGCGCAGGTGAACGAGGAAACGGCCGCCATTCGGAGCGGTGACGCCGTGCCGGTGCGGCTCGGCGAAGCCCACGCATTCCGCAATAACGGCTCTCGGGATCTTGAGATCATGATCATCGGGATCGCGGCTCAGAAATGGGTATTGGATACTGAAGAGGTAAAATAATGCCGCGTTCCGAGGCGCAACGAGGATCGAAAAATAGCGTCTTCACCGCGGTCAACCAGCGCAACAGCAAAGCAGGGCTTACCAAGTTTGTGTGACAACTGCGGTTTTTAGGTTGTAGCGGCGCTCTACGAGCGCCGGATCTCTTGAAAAGTAAAAACCGGCGGTCAGAGAGCGCCGCTACAGCCGCAGTTGTCACAC
>JBOGJY010000544.1:0-5983 GCA_050745325.1 Terriglobia bacterium | reverse complement strand
CGCGGTGTTCCTTCAGCGTCTTCTCGGTGGAGTAGATCATGTTATCCGCGCGATTCTTGATCTCGATTTCCTCTTTGCGCTGCTTGTCCTCGTCGGCGTGCGATTCGGCGTCGCGCGCCATGCGCTCAATCTCTTCCTTGCTCAAGCCGCTCGAAGAGGTAATTGTGATCCGCTGTTCCTGCCCCGTGCCCTTATCCTTCGCCATCACGTTGAGGATTCCGTTCGCGTCAATGTCAAACGTCACCTCAATCTGCGGGATGCCGCGCGGAGCGGCAGGTATCCCCACCAGATGGAACTTGCCCAGCGTGCGGTTATCCCGCGACATGGGCCGCTCGCCCTGTAGAACGTGAATTTCAACTGAGGTCTGCCCATCGGCCGCAGTTGAAAACACCTCGCTCTTGCGGGTGGGGATCGTTGTGTTGCGCGGAATCAGCGTGGTTGAGACGCCGCCCAGCGTTTCAATCCCGAGCGTCAGCGGGGTGACGTCAAGCAGCAGCAGGTCTTTCACCTCGCCGCCCAGCACGCCCGCCTGCACCGCCGCGCCCACCGCCACGACTTCGTCCGGGTTCACGCCTCGATGCGGCTCCTTACCATTGAAAAGGCCCTTCACAATCTCCTGAATGCGCGGGATCCGGGTTGAACCGCCGACGAGGACCACTTCATCGATCTTTTCGGGCCCAACGCCCGCGTCGCTCAGCGCCTGCTTCACCGGACCGACCGAACGTTGGAAAATGTCCTCGCACATCTGCTCGAACCGCGCCCGCGTGAGCTTCAGCAGCAGGTGCTTGGGTCCTGAAGCGTCGGCCGTGATAAACGGCAGGTTAATGTCGGTTTCGAGCAGCGTCGAAAGCTCCATCTTGGCTTTCTCCGCCGCTTCTTTCAGCCGCTGCAACGCCATGCGGTCTTTCGCAAGATCGATGCCCTGATCTTTGCGGAATTCCTCCACAATCCAGTCGATCACCCGCTTATCGATGTCGTCACCGCCGAGATGCGTATCGCCGTTGGTCGACTTCACTTCCACCACGCCGCCGCCAACTTCGAGGATCGAAATGTCAAACGTGCCGCCGCCAAAATCGTAAACGGCAATTGTTTCGTCGTTCTTCTTGTCGAGTCCGTAAGCCAGCGCCGCCGCCGTCGGCTCGTTCACGATACGCAGGACCTCGAGGCCCGCAATCTTTCCCGCGTCCTTGGTGGCCTGCCGCTGGCTGTCGTTGAAGTAGGCTGGCACGGTAATGACGGCCTGGGTCAACTTCTCTCCCAGGTACTGTTCCGCCGCGTCCTTCATTTTCTGGAGAATTAGCGCCGAAATCTCAGGCGGCGAGTATTCCTTGCCCTGCGCCAACACGCGCACATCGCCATTTTGCCCCGCAATCACTTTGTAGGGCACCGTCTTGATCTCGCCTTGCACTTCATCGAAGCGCCGCCCCATGAACCGCTTGATCGAGTAAACCGTATTCTCTGGATTGGTGATGGCTTGCCGCTTCGCCGTCTGGCCCACCATTCGCTCACCCGATTTGGTGAATGCCACCACCGAAGGCGTTGTCCGCGCGCCTTCCGGGTTGGCAATAACAGCAGGCTCTCCACCTTCCATAACGGCTACCACCGAGTTTGTTGTTCCAAGGTCAATCCCTATAATCTTCCCCATGTTTGCTCTCCTTAAAAGTGCCTTCTTATGCTCCTAATTTCTCTCTTCGGATTGGATGCACTCAGGCTTTAGTAAGTTACGATAATAATGCCTTAGCGTATTGATGTCAATCATTTTTACCGGGTTGGCGCTCACCTATCTATATAGTTGATATGTAAGGATTGGCATTATATTAGATCACGCAAGGCAAATGCATTTTTCATTAGAGTTCAACTTGGGATGGTCGAACATTTGGTGCGCGGCGCGCTGCACGGCAACGAGCCCGGCGGTTGCGCTGGGGTGGTCTTCTCTCATATTGCTTCATTCTAAATGGGGAACGATTCCGCCGCTTGGAGGAGAGGCTGGAAGTGAGGATTCTTTGGGCTACTTCAATGCGGCGCCATCGTAACAAGCCGCTGCGCTATACGCTCCGGAAATCGACTTTGGCTTTTGAGACCGGCATTCCTATAACCTCGATCCGGCTCAAATCGCGGGTTCCAAGCCCAAGCTGTTCGGCCAGCTTCAAGGTGCTATCGCAATGCTCAAAAGGAGCGGTTCCGCGGTCGGCCATAGGGTCAAAGCCCATCAATGCCGCCGCCACCGCGTCAGTGCTGACGCAGTTTGTGCCAGCAATTAGAAGACCCGCGTGGACAGGCCGGCAATGCCTGATCCACGGCCCTTCCCCGCCCGCCACCGTTGAAATTCCGTCGATCACGGCGAGATGAATGGGGCGCGCCGTGGCCAGATCGGCGACGACGCGCGGAACGCGATAGCCCGGATCGCGCGGAGAATTGGGATCGTTCTCCGGCAAGGCGACCTTCGAAGGCTGCCGGCTGCCCTCGTGCAGCGTGCTCGAGCGCGAACCCCTCGCCGCCTTGGACGGCTCATCGATTCCCGCGCCCGCGCCGTAAATAGTAGCGGGTGTGATTCCGAAGGAGTTTTTCATCGAGAGCGTCACTCCCGCCGTAGCGTGCTCTTTCAACTTCGCTAGCGAAACGTAGACATCGCAGTCCTCGTAAGAATGGTTCAGATCGTAGGCCTTGAAAAGCAAACCGCCGCCGGGAACCCGCAGGCGCGCGTACTTGCCAGTAGGACCCGCGTAATTCGTGTCTTCAAACTCAACTCCGCGCGCCGCGCTTAAAAAGTCGTTCGGCTTCCATCCGGCTTGCAGCATGAATTCAGGCAGTGAGTCAGCAGGACTTGCCGTGCTTTCGACCAGCCGGATTCTTCTCGCGCCTGCCTGGCCAAGCAAGTGGACGGTGGACGCAATAATATCGGGATTCACCCAGTGGGTGAGCCCAATCGGCATTCCGTTTACCAGGTTCTTCGCGCCCCCGGTCATGTTCAGCTTAACCGCCACCGTCTTTCCCTTCACCAGCCGCTGTAAACCACCAAGCTGGTCGAAGAGGGTCTGAAGCGTTTGCTGCGCTTCTGCGCCGTAGGACGCGCATTTCGCAAACGCCACGGATCCTGTGGATACCCTGGTTGAGGCAAGAAGGCTTGAGGGCTTGAGGCAAAAAGCGGCTGCAGCGGCGCTGACGCCTTGGATGAATTCCCTGCGGTTCGGAAGTCCCGGCATTAGATCCTCCTTGACTCGAGTCTTGAAATGGAGCTGCTAAAGCCGATGGTAAGTGAAACCGGACGAAAGTGCAATCGAAGTTCTTATTGGGTAGTGTCGCAGTTTCGGGCGCAGCGGCGGGTTTACCCCGCCATATTGTGGCGGCATAAAGCCGCCTCTACATCAAATCTGAGACACTACCTCTTATTGAGGATTAAATAACGGAGTGTCGCTGCGCGGCCGCCTTTTGGAGCGCGCAAGCTTGCTTGCGCTGTTAAGCCCGAATGGGCGGCAGCAACGCTGCCGCACTCCAGATACAACAGCGTCGGCTTATTCTGTTACGTTCAGCCCTTCAGCTTGCCTGGCCGCTTTTTGGCGTTATGGCGGGCGAGTTTCGATTCGAGCCAGTGCAGCGGAACTTCATCGGTTCCTCCCTCCTTCAGCAGGACAACAATCCACCCTGGCTTGATCTTGGAGGCGCGCAGAGGTCTGCATTCCTTGCCTTCGTGTTGGCCCGATTTAATGAAATAGCGGTATCCGATAGCCATGCGCTTCCCTCTCCCGGCTTCTGCCCTTACGCTGACGAGGCGAGCGAGCGGGTTTCTATCCATATCACCGTTATTTGCAGCTCGCGCAGATAAAGGGCGCGGAGACGCCAGTGGTCTTGGAAGACTGTGATTCCGTGCCGGGGGTGCTCAGGACAAAAGTGAGTTCTGTGCCTGCGTTGAGGACCACGTTCTTATGGTGTTTGGCGAGGCTTCGAATGGCCATCGCAGCGGCGCCGATCCCCGCGCCGTAGAGGGCGCCCGTGCCGCCATCCCCAATGGCGCCCACGCCCGCGCCAACCGCCGCGCCAATTCCGCTATCTTTCGCGGCGTCTTTTGCGCTCTTGCCGGGCCCTTCGAGGGTACCTTCGTTCCCTTTCATCTTGACGCCGTTATCAGAGGTGAGGCTGCCGAGCTGTCCGGCAAAAACGTATTGCTTGCCATCCTTGGTGATGACGCTGTCGGCGATCAGGCGCATCTCCGCTTTACCCTTGGTGCGGCCGGGGGGCTTGACAAAGGTCACGTGACCACGCAGCGTGCTGCCCGCGGGAACAATTTCCTGGCCCTTGGCAAAAATCGGCTGCTCGACTTCAGCGAGAAAAGGATCGCCCTGCTGGTTTGCCGAGCTGCTCAGCGTGGTGGTGAGCCGGACATCGATTTGAGCGCCGGAAGGAATAGCGGGCTGCGGGGTGGATGCGCCGACGGCAATCGCCGAGGCCAGCCAAGCGAAAGCTGCGAGTGCAATCATGATTTGCAAGGATCTTTTCATCGTCTTCCCAGTCTTCTCAACTTGGCGCCCTTTAGTCCGGGGTATTGCTGGCGGTATCCGGCGCGAGTGCTTTATCGGCCATCGTAGTGCGGTTCACAATGAAGGTAAGGCCGATGCCCTGCACCAGCACGATATGCTTTTCATGTTTGAAGAGCGTATAGACAAGCGCCGTAGTCGCGCCAATGCCGGCCCCATACCCGATGTCCGTGCCAATGCCGGACCCTCCGGGCGGGCAATAGCCGTACCAATCGCACTCCATAATTTTGCCCATGCCGATGCTGGCTCCAACGCCCGCGCCCATCCCGCCCGCAATCGCCGCCGCTTCGGCTGCGCTCTTCTTGCTCTTTCCGCAGCCGGTGATGGTTCCTTCTTCGTCGGCTTTGGTCTTGCCCGTGTTTGAGGCATGAGCGCAGACACCGCCCTGCGCCTGCTCAAGCGTCCCCGAAAGTGGATAAACGACGCTATCAGGAGTGGTTACGTTATCAAGCACCAGGCGCATCTGAGCCTTACCCGCCATCCGGCCCGAAGGTTTCAAAAACGCAATATGGCCATTCACCGTGCTATATTTGGGCAGAACTTCTTTCCCATTTACAACAATCGGATCAGTAACTTCTCCGGTAAACTTATCCCCCGTCTTGTTGGTCTTGTCGGTGAGCGTCGTATCAAGCTGGATGCGCAGTGTGGTGCCTGCGGGAATCGGCGGAGGAGCAGACGCCGCATCTTTGGCTGCCGCGGTTGCCGTAGTTAATTGCCCGGTTGAGCCGGGGGCTGCGGGCGCCGCAGTCTGTAAAGACTGCGTATTCTGCGCCGGCCCGGCCGAAGGCTGAGCCGGCGCCGGTTGCGTGGTCTGCGCGGCAAGCATTAACCCGCTCATCATGAGTCCCACGGATACGGCCGCGACGAATCTGATTGGCCTTTTCATGGCGTGCGCCCTTCCTTATTCATTATTCATTCTCTTTGCTCTTAACCGGTCGCCCTAACCATGGTTTCGATTTGTTGTCCGAATGAGATCATTATCTGTCCCTGGGGACAGGAAAACCACCTTGTATTAACCGTTTCAGGCGCCGATTCTTAAGTTGAGTATACTCCCCGATCCTTGGGGGTACAAGGCGGGTAACGCTCAACACTTATAAGATTCGCGTGCACGCTTTACCGTTGCCTGGCAAGCCTCCTCCACAATTCAGCGCACCCGGATTATGCCTAAAATCGGCGTTTCGGTGACTGCAAGAAGCGCTCTGCGGACGCAGGTGGTGTCGCAGTTTCGGGTGTAGCGGCGGGTTTACCCCGCCCATTGTGGCGGCATAAAGCCGCCTCTACATCAAACTGAGACACTACCCGGACGCAAAATAGTGGCTTGGCTTGCGAAAAGCAGGGCTTATACTGAGGGTTATCCCAGAGGCGCAAACAATCCCTGAAACCTCAAGGAGAGTCCGGTGGGCGTGACCGGGCTAACATAATACGACTGAAGAAACTCAGCCCGTATGCCG
>JBOGJY010000543.1:0-3231 GCA_050745325.1 Terriglobia bacterium | reverse complement strand
ATACTTCCCCGCCTAATGTAAAAAAGTAAATTTACTATACCGGCCCTCTCGATCATCTTCGTTCCTTCATGCCACGAACCGACGCAAGCATAGGTATCGCTGCCTCGGCCGCTTCAAACCCCTGGTTCACGTGGTTACTTCCGGATTGTTGGGGGCGTGGCGGTTCACGGCCGGCACCTCTATTCGCCACGGAGTCGATCTCGACTGACCACATTTGGCCAGCGATCCAATCTCGCTCGCTCGACCGGAATTGCTGGTCGTAGCCCGAAGATGATCGCCGATAAACAGCCAAATTCACAACCCACGCGTGAGCGACCTGAACAAGGCGCCGCTCTATCGTCCCATAGGTCATCTACCCCGCCCGTGGACAGACCCGTCGTCCGCACGAATATGGAATCAAATGGGGTTTGGCGAACCCGGTGCACGGCGCAAGACCCTTTTCCAACGGGGAAGGTGCCAGCCATAGCTTAACAGAGCGCCGACATGAAACCTGACCCGCCCGAGAACAAACCGCCACTGGGCGCGCCTGGCGGTCCAGCGCGGGGCCGCGTCATTACCTCCCGCTTCAGCAATCTGCGCCGGCCGGTGGACGGGCTTCTCGCCCATGCGCCGAAGGCTATCCATAAGGGAAGTAGTTGTCAAGTCATAAGTTTACGCTATGTTATGTCTGATAAGCGGGATTATGTGAACTGGCGCGGCGGACGATCTAAAACCGAGGAAGGCACACGCAATAGCTTGCGCATTAGCGACATTTGACGCTTTGATAGACGCCATCATGGTAAATGAGCTTCATGCCGTTGTCGAAGAACTGGGTGGAGAACCCGTTCTCGGCCGCTCCTTTCGCACCGCGACAGATCTCGAAGCTGCGATTCGAGAAGGCTTTCCCCAGACGGTCGTCGAAGAGGTGATGCGCGGCGCAGGCCTCACCTTGAAAGAGCTGGCCACAAGCCTCGATCTCTCGACGCGGAGCTTGCAGCGAAGGCGTCGCGTGGGGAGGTTGGCGCGGTACGAATCGGATCGCGTTTACCGCCTCGCGCGCATCGTCGCTTTGGCGAAGCACTACCTGGGTGACGAAGAGGCCGCAACGCGATGGCTTAAGCGGCCGAACCGGGCATTGGGGGGCCGTACGCCGCTCGCATTGGTTGATACCGAGCTTGGGGCGCGAACGGTGGAAAACATCCTAGGCCGCATCGCTTACGGTGGCGTCAGTTGAAACGGGTCTATCGAATCCTTCGCAGACCCTACTCAAAAAGTCCGCTCGATGGAGAGGGTGGGTACCGTTTTGGCGGGCGCTGGTCGAGCGTGGGCACTCGCCTGGCATACACCGCCGAGCATCTGTCGCTCGCCATGATCGGATATTTTGTCCACATTGACCGGGAGGATCAGCCCAGGGATCTCGTGGTTTTCATGGCAGAGATTCCGGAGACGGTGTCGCGCACTTCGGTCTCCGCGAAACAGCTCCCAGAAAACTGGCGCCAGAGCCCAGCGCCGCCTGAGCTCACAGAGGTCGGCGACGGTTTCGTCCGTGATCAACGTGCTGCGATTCTCATCGTTCCTTCTGCTCTTGCACCGTCTGAATCAAACTGGCTCATCAATCCCCAGCATCCGGACTACCGAAAAATCCGGGCACATCCGGCAACATCGTTCGAGTACGATCGGCGGTTTTTCAAATAGACGTTGGGCCGATCGCCCGCGAGACGGAGTTTCCGGTTCACTGGACGCAACGAGGACGGAACCCGCTTTTGCAGACCCGGACCAAGATCCTGAATCACCAACTGGAGAAGTGTTTCGGCGCTCGTACCCGTTGTTTCGAGTCCAAGCGAAAGCTGCGTGACCGCCGGGTTGTTGCTGCTCTCCTCCAGTCGGAGTTTGGGGAGCAATGGAACAGACTACCGGCTTAAGGCTTGCTGAGGAGTCTGGAAATGATTGGGGGCGATTTGGATTGAAATGAGCTCAGGATCCGCCAGTTGCTTCACAACCGGAGTTTGGTAACAAGTCGATGTGCTGCGGTCACTCCTGTCAGGCGTGGACTCTCGACCTTCAGTTTGCCAAATAATGTGCGATAGACTATCTCGTGATGGCCCTTCAACGCCCGCTTCTTGCCACAGTGTGGGCACGTCGATTGTTGCTTCACGAATTCGGCGGTTTGATGACGGACCATCGTTTCCTGGACGCTGTGGGTCAGTTCCTTGGCCTCGGCCAAGTTCATCCCCAACTCTTCCGGGGTCAGCATTCCTCGTTCGAGGCAGGCGATCTGTTCCTGCTCCTGGATCTGCCCATCATCCGACTTGATGGTGATGTGAATTTCGATTTTCATCTGGGTTGCCCTTTCCTGGATTCGTCGCGGTCGGTTCCAACTTCAGCTTGCGGTTGAGGGTGCGGCGGTCGAACTCGTGGAGGGGGATCCAAGGGCGCAGATGCTGAAGTTCTGCGATCCCCGTCTCAGTCACACCGGCATCGAGAATCGCCGCCAAACGGTGCAGGATGTAGTCTGGCGTGAAGAGCGCACGGAATTCTGCGAGACCCTTCGGGCCACCGCAATTCTCCGGCGGCGCCGACCCCACGCCCCCCAAACAGACAGGATAGAGTCGCTCCGGTTCGACGGGCAGGGGGCGCTCGAAGCGGACCTGATGCCGCCAGCGCGACCGACCGTTTGAGTCGACGTCGTACTCGTAGAGAAAGCGTTCCTTGCGAAGGAAGTGGAAGTCGGCCAGGCGAAGCTGATCGACCTCGTCCTGACCGCCAGGGGAATTGATTTCGTGGGCTTTCCCTCGAATGAGAAAGCGACAAGGGCGGGAGCCGGTCCAACCGAACGCAATCTGAAGGGTGTGATAAAACTCAGCCAGGGTGGTGTCGCTGTTGACCAGAAGACGCCGCCAGAGGTGTGGGCCGGTATTGCGGACGACGACGCAGAACTGATAAATTTCGGTGGAGGCGGCTGCGTTGCTCATAGTCACCAACAGCGTAGCCCGTCTCCCGTGTTATTTCACGAACTTCTTGACGTGCCCCCAATCATTTACAGACTCCAAGCAGCAGACCGCGCATCAGCGCGATCAAGGCAGTCCGTTGGTTGACCAGACGCCGCCGTGCGCGACGCAGAGCGTGGGCTTCTGGGTCAATTCAATTTCTCCCCACTGGAATTGCGACCCCGTACAATCGCCACATCAGCGTGCAGCGGAAGGTTTTGCGAAGAAGTGCCGACCATAATCTGGTACTTGCCGGGCGGTGAAA
>JBOGJY010000542.1:0-2264 GCA_050745325.1 Terriglobia bacterium | reverse complement strand
CGAAAACGATAGTTGAATCCGTGCGGAAAACCGGACGCTTGCTGATCACGCACGACGCTTATCGCACGTGCGGGGTGGCGGCAGAGATTTCCCAGCGAGTGATTGAAGAGGCGGTTGATTATCTGAATGCCCCGATCGTGCGGATAACGGGTCTTGATGTGCCTGTGCCCGCGGGGAACCTCCAAAGTCTGGTAGTACCCAGCCGCGATCAATTGGTCAAGGCCGCGCTGAAGATGCTTGGAAAGTCGGAAACAGCTTCGGCTTAAACGCAAATTCTATGACCGTTCACGAGCACGGCAAAGCATTGGAGTGGGTGTTTCGGCTGCATACCCTGCCGAAAACGGCGCCAGCGTGAGCCCGACGCCCCTTTGTGTTCGCTTTCGCAATTTGGAGGCATAGTGGTAAACCCTTCATTTACGGGTGAGGCGTACCGTTCGAATTTAATAGGTCCATTGCAAGGGCTGGAGCCGGTTCGATCTGTGAGCTAACTTTTGAGTATTTTCACCAATTCAAACCAGGTGGGCGCAGAAATGACGAAGACAACAGGCAAGGCGAAACCTCCTCTCGAAACTTTGCTCCACTGGTACCAGCTAATGCACACGATCCGGGGATTTGAGGAATCGGCGGTAGATCTGTACGGCAAGGGACTCATTACGGGCTCAACCCATCCATCAATCGCACAAGAGGCGATCTCGGTGGGGGCGTGCGCGGCGCTGCGGGGTGATGATCTGGTGCTGGCCACTTACCGCGGCCACGGCACCTGCCTTGCCAAGGGGGGCGATGCCAAAATTCTGATGGCGGAATTGCTGGGACGAGCTACCGGATGCTCAAAAGGCAAGGGAGGCTCCATGCACCTTGTGGATGTCGCCCATGGCATTCTGGGAACTAATGCAATCGTTGCAGCCCATATTCCGATCGCAGGGGGTGTCGCACTCGCCAGCAAGCTGCGGCAAACGGGTCAGGTTACGGTTTGCTTTTTTGGCGACGGGGCTGCCTGCGAAGGAGAGTTTTTTGAGGCTCTCAACATGAGCGCCTTGTGGAAAGTGCCGCTGGTTCTGATCTGTGAGAATAACGGGTACGCAATCTCGGTCGAGACAGCAAAATCCCAGGCGACCCCGGATATCGCCGATCGAGCAAAGGGTTTCGGGATAGCAAATACGATCGTAGATGGCAACGACCCCGAGGCGGTCTATGAGGCCGTAAAGGCGGCTGTCGAGCGCGCACGGAAAGGCGAAGGACCGACGTTTGTCGAGTGCAAGACCGTCCGATGGGAAAGGCATAGTGGCTTCTCGGCCGGCCGCTACGCGGACCCGGAAGCTGCCAAGCGATGGCGCAGCGTGGACCCGATCCCGCGCTTTGCCAAGCGACTCCAAGAACTGGGTGCAAGCAAGGAGCAATTGGAAGCCTGTGCTGAGCGTGCACGCTCTATCATCGAAGAGGCTGTCGAATTTGCCAAGGTGTCTCCGATGCCAGCCGAGCAAAGCGTCTTCGAAGACATCTTCGCCGAATGAATGTCGGTCAAGGCGGGACAATCAGGACCGCTCTTGCGGACGCTTCGGACCTGAAAAACACCCACTCCAACCAGACTGCCTTCCCATGCGCTTACAATGAAAGGAAGAAGCATTGTGAGCCCCCCATCATGAAGACATAGCACGGACAAGAACGACGTATGTCTTTCACTTGAAACGCGCACAGCAAAGTTGGAAAGCCCTGTGGCTGTAGATTCCGGGGCATGGCAATAACGATTCCAAAATGATCGTAATAAGCATTCCGGGGTCATCGTAATAACGATTCCGGGGTGAGCTTGATCGCCCATTCCGAAACGAGCGGCGCTGGACAACAATCAGGTAATGCGGGTTCCTTGAGAACGAGGAGGAACCACCCTTGCCGACAGAAAGGTTGTCCATGCGAAAACTCAAAGAACTTCTCCGACTCCGTTTCGAGTTAGGGCTGGGTCAGAACCTAGTTGTTCGATTTCACAAGGCTCGGTCTCGCAGTACCTGAAACGCGCTCGGACGGCAGGCGTCACCTGGCCGCTGCCGGAAGGCTGGGATGAAGGCCGGCTGGAAGCGGCCCTGTCGGACCCGGCCAAAGCGCGGCGCAATTTGATCCCGAACTGCGGCGCAAGTATCAACGTTTGAAGTTCCGGCGGGGCGGGAACGTGGCCAAGGTGGCCGTGGCTCGTCACCTGGCCGTGCGTCTTGGACGCTGCGCCAGGCGAGCCCTGCTACGCCGCCGGTTCGCACGCCAAGCAGCCCGGCGGA
>JBOGJY010000541.1:0-2207 GCA_050745325.1 Terriglobia bacterium | reverse complement strand
CTCGAGAGGAAGTCCCGCCTTGCTTGTTGTCTTCGGCATTGCTGCGCTCACCTCGTTTGAATTAGCAAAACTTCTCGAAAGACGGCTCGCTGACCGAACCGGTTCCAGCCCTTACAACGAACCTAATCGATTCGAACGTCGCGCCTCACGCGCAAATGAAAGGTTCAGTGCCAAGGCTCCAAATTGCGAAACCGAACACAAAGCGGCCTCGGGCTCACGCTGGCACCGTTTTCGGCAGGGTAAGCAGCCGAAACGCCCACTCCAATGCCTTGCCGTGCTCGTGAACGGCCATAGAATTTGCGTTTAAGCCGAAGCTGTTGCCGACTTTCCAAGCATCTTCAGTGCGGCCTTGACCAATTGGTCGCGGCTGGGTACTACCAGACTTTGGAGGTTCCCCGCGGGCACAGGCACATCGAGACCCGTTATCCGCACGATCGGGGCATTCAGATAATCAAACGCCTCTTCAATCACTCGCTGGGAAATCTCTGCCGCCACCCCGCACGTGCGATAAGCGTCGTGCGTGATCAGCAAACGTCCGGTTTTCCGCACAGATTCAACTATCGTCTTCGTATCCAGAGGATTCAAGGTTCTTGGATCGATCACCTCCGCCGAAAGCCCGCGCCGGGCCAGATCCTCAGCTACAGCCAATGCCTCGGGAACCATTCCTGAGATGGCCACGATCGTGAGATCTGTCCCTGCAGCAGCCACGCGCGCTTGCCCGAAGGGAACGGAATATTCTTCCTCTGGTACGTCTGTTTTGCTTCCATAGAGACGAACGTTTTCGATGAATAACACCGGATTCTGATCGTGCAGAGCCGTCTTCATCAATCCTTTGGCATCGTAAGCATTGGAAGGAATAGCTACCTTTAGTCCAGGCGAATGCATCGCCCAGGCTTCCAAACTCTGCGAGTGCTGCGAACCCATTCCCATCCGACTTACAATGGGTGTACGCACCACCATGGGAACCTTGATCTGCCCTCCAAAAAAGTAGTGCATTTTGGCCGCCTGATTGATTACCTGATCCATTGCGACGGAAATAAAGTCCATGAATTCCAGCTCCACAATGGTCCGCATTCCGTTAATGGCGGCGCCGATTGCAAAACCCACCGTTGCGGATTCGCAGAGCGGGCCGTCGCGCACGCGGTCCTCGCCGAACTCTTCGTATAGGCCGCGGTACACCCCAAATGTTCCTCCATAGGCTCCGATGTCTTGACCGAGCAGAATCAAATCGGGCTGGAGCCTCATTTCTTCGCGGATTGCTTCGTTAATTCCCTGGCTCATCGTTAGCTGTGGCATGTTTTCTTAATCCTCGAGACGGAATCACTTTGAACTGGTGCGCGACTATACTGAGACTAAATTAACCCCTTTCTTTTCTTAACCACACCTGAAGATTTGCAAGTCGCATTTTATGTTCCGCCCAAAAATACCTTGGCAAAGGTGTGAAATGGTGTCTCCGCTGTTTCAGCACCTTGGCTGGAATTAACCCCACCTGCTCCGTTTTCGTTTTCCTCCGAATTGCCGGTGCTATCCCTCTCGCTTATGCCAAAACGATTGAAGCAGCGCGCCTCCGATTGCTGTTTCGCCGCATCGTAAAGCAAATACAGGCTATCCTAGAAGCTTTTCTCTTGTCCGTCAATATCAATAGACTTGCTTCCTGACAGGTAACAGTCAGCGTCGGACTGCTTGGAGAGCAAAGGTTGGGCGAAGAAGTAGCCCGTGATGACTATTGGAGGCCGTGATTTTTACCCAACGATTGGCAGTTCACGCCTCTCGATATCAGAAGCCTTAAGGGCTCGGTGACCTGACCGGGGTTTTTGGTACCAAGTGAATTGAGAGAGAATTCACTGAAAACAACCAGTTTCTTCGCCATTCGGCCCATTTCGATATTGCATCCTTTGGGCCGGCGTGAGGTTGGATTCGAGGCTACTCTTCCGGTTCCTTTGCTTGTCGTCGCCGATCCACAGCATTCCCATCAAAGCCATGAACACGCCCTGAGCAGTGCTGTTTCCTACCCAGCTTTACGAGTGCCGGCCAAAGCGCGGCGCAATTTGATCCCGAACTGCGGCGCAAGTATCAACGCTTGAAGTTCCGGCGGGGCGGGAACGTGGCCAAGGTGGCCGTGGCTCGTCACCTGGCCGTGCGTCTTGGACGCTGCGCCAGGCGAGCCCTGCTACGCCGCCGGTTCGCACGCCAAGCAGCCCGGCGGA
>JBOGJY010000540.1:0-6956 GCA_050745325.1 Terriglobia bacterium | reverse complement strand
CGCGGGCGGGATTGCAAATATTCGAGTATCGCCGCCGCAGAAATAGCTTGTCCGGGGTCCACGGTAGCCTCCGTATCGCAAGTATTACGTCACCGAAGTTCATTGAATAAGCCAGCTCCGCAGGAGCGGCAGAATATAGCCCACGGCGCGAGCCGTGGCTTGCACCGTGTCCCTCTCCCCTTTCCCCTCTCCCGCCCGCGCGGGAGAGGGGCGCCGAAGGCGGGGTGAGGGCCCATTGATCCCAGGGCTTCCGCCCTGGGCTACCTTCTTCCGCCCCGGACGGGGCTCTGAACCCGGCTCCCGGAAATTGGGAACTTCATCAACGAACTTCGGTGACGCAACACTGGCTAATCTTTTTGAGGTGATCCTATGAAACGCCGTGACTTTAATCTGAACCTTCTGCGCATGGCTGGCGCCGGAGGCCTTTTGGGCATCGCCAGCGAAGCTCTAAAAGCCAACCCCGCGATGGCGATCCCATCCTTGGGCGGCGCGGCTTCGCCGGTTCCCGCGTCGAACGATCCGCGCCTTGAGGGGTCTTACCGGTTTTCGCGCGGACTCTGGAACTACGTGCACCTTGAAGGGACGCCTGCCGAAATCGGGTTCCAGCACGGCTATCTTCTGGCGCCCGAAATCTCGGATGCGTTCCGGGTGGTTTCTTTCACTAACCTTCGCGGCACAAAAAAGGATCGCGCTTTTTTTCAGAAGGCGGCCAAGGAGATGCTCTGGCCCAAGGTGTATCCGGAATATCAGGAGGAGCTCGAGGGAATCTACAAAGGCCTTCGGGCGCGGGGCGTCCGTGAGATGAATCTGGAGGACGTGATCTGGCTGAACGCGATGGAGGAATTGGCTGACTATTACGTGCCCTGGTACGACAAACAGCACAAGGCGCCCGCTGCGCCAACCGGCAAGGGCCATTGCAGCGCGTTCGTGGCTACGGGCGGGATGACGAAGGATCACCAGATCGTGATGGCGCACAACTGTTGGACCAGCTACCTGCACGGCGAGCGGTGGAACGTTATTTTTGATATTGCGCCCAAGAGCGGCTGCCGCATCCTGATGGACGGGTTTCCCGGCATCATCATCAGCGACGACGATTTCGGAATCAACTCCTCCGGCTTCATGGTGACCGAAACCACGATCACCGCATTCCACGGATGGAACCCGGACGGAAGGCCGGAATTCGCCCGGGCCAGAAAGGCCATGCAATACGCCACTTCCATCGATGAATTCGTCAAAATCATGCTGGATGAAAATAACGGAGGCTATGCCAACGACTGGCTGCTGGGCGATGGTAAGACGGGTGAGATTGCGCAGTTTGAGCTGGGACTTAAAGCTCATCGCGTGTGGCGCTCAAAAGACGGCTACTACGTGGGGTCGAACTTCGTCAGCGATCCCAAGGTGCTGACCGAAGACACGACGTTCGATCCGAACGATCTTTCCACTTCTCCCAATGCCCGCCGCGCGCGCTGGGAACAACTGATGAAGCAATACAAGGGTCAGATCAACGTCGAGTTGGGCAAGCGGTTCCTCGCGGACCACTACGACACTTACGAGAAGAAGGAGCAGGCGGGGCTTCGCACCTTGTGCGGGCACGGCGATCTTGCGCCCTATCGTGACAAGGCCTTTGACACCAAGCCCTATGACCCGATGGGCGCGATCCAGGGCAAGGTGACGGACAGCGCGATGACGAAGGAAATGCGCTTCGCCGCGCGCCGCGGGCATCCGTGCGGAGGCAGCTTCTACGTGGCGCCGTTCCTGAAAGCGCACCCCGAGTTTGCCTGGCAGTCACCCATGCTGCGCGATATGATTGCCGGACCCTGGACGGATTTCAAGACCGGCGACAAAGCATAAGCATCGCCGCCCGCCGCAAGCCGGTGGCGAGCCTGTCATTCTGAGCGAAGCGAAGAATCTGTTTTTCCCGGTTCACAAGCAGGTGCTTCGCTTCGCTCAGCATGACATTTCCTTTGACTGCGGCTCTGCCGCCCTGCGCCAGCGGAATGGCTACCGGGTCGCAAGCTTCTTTGCAAAATCCAGCAGGAAAGTGCGGTCAGCTTCCACCATCCGGTCGACCAGGGTCCTCATCTTAATCAAGAAGCGAGCCTCGGCGCCGGCGTCTCCTTCCGTCTCGGCCATCTCGTCGAGAGTTCGCCGCTCCGAAAGATGAGGCATTTGCGGCGGAGTCTCTCCGGAATAGAACAGCCGGTAGAGCGGCATGTCCAGCGCCGCGGCAAACCGCTCCAACGTTTCGAGCGACGGGACGGTGTGCCCGTGTTCCACTCGTGAAATATAGCAGCGCAACAGGCCGCTGGACTTTTCAATGTCGCCTTGCGAAAGACCCTTCTGCTCCCGAAACTTTTTGATGCGTTCTCCAATAAGCATGTTCGTCAACTCCTTGTTAAATTAACTGTGGCTTGAGCATTAGCTCTCTAGGTAACTGTCGCCTGAATGGGGCATTGAATGAATGGCGCAGGAGTACTAGTACCGTGGTACTAACTCAATCGTTAACAGGGGAAGTGATTACAGGCGGATGGAAGCCATCGCGCGGCGCGGCGGCGTGTCACCCCTGCCAATTTATGCCGGTCTGTAGATGCGAGATCTTGACTACTGTGAATTACATAATATCGTCACAGTCATTCGCTGTAGCGGCGCTCTATGAGCGCCGAAAGACCGGCGGTCGCAGACCACCGCTACAAAGAAGGCCGTCACTATATTGGGTAATGGGCAATTAAGTCTGACGGGAAGGTGTTATCGCGCTATGCAGGTTGGTAGGGTTGGGGTGGGAGCGCCACGAAGGCTCGTCACGCTTACAACGTCACATGGGCATCATGCTAGACCCAGGAGTGTTGTGCGACGGCTCCTCACCGGCCACACTGGAATCCAATCTCACCAGTTCGGCAAGCGCCATACCCAAATCTTCGATTTGTCTTTCGAGTTGCCCGAAAGCCTCAAGCAGGCGCTGCGGCTGGTTCTGGGCAATCTGCTCCTCAAGATCGAGGGCGGACTGAAGCGCGGCGCCCCCCGAGAACGCTCCCAGCGCGCTCTCTACCGTACGGAGAGACCGCTTTAACTTCTCCTGGTCGTTGGTGGAGACGGCTGCGCGCATGAGGGCGATCTCCGCCGGGGTTGTCTTGAGGAAGATGCCAGCCATCTCGCAGAGAAGCTTCCGGTTTCCACCCAACCGCTGCACAGATTCTTCGAGGTTAAAGACGGGGAGCCGGGACGCAGCCGCAGCGATGCCAAACCGCGTCCGCCATCCTGTGAGGCGTTCGATCATCCCTAAAATTTCAGCGCGGCGCACCGGCTTTGAGATGTAACCGTCCATGCCCGCTCTCAGGCAGCGTTCCTTATCGCCCTTCATGGCATGAGCCGTCATGGCGATCACCGGCAAGTGTTTCCCTGTTCCCTTCTGCATCCGGCGGATCATGGTGGTGGCTTCAAATCCATCCATCCTAGGCATCTGAATATCCATCAGCACTAAGTCAAACGGGTCGGACGCTGCTTTCTGCAAGGCGGCAATCGCTTCGATGCCGTCATTCGCGGCTTCGACCGTGTAACCGTACTTCTCCAAAAGAAAACGCGCCAGCTTCTGGTTGGCGGGATGGTCTTCCACCAGCAGGATTTTCAGCGCCCGGCCCCTGGCGCCGGATTTCACGGAATAGAGCGAACCCGGCGCGGGCTCGTTCTGACCCATCTCCAGGGGCGGCCGAGCGCCCAGCGCATCCATCGCGTCCATAGGTGGCCGCGCCGCGGCGAGCGGAAAAGCAAGGGTGAAATAAAAGTTGCTCCCCCGGTCCGGCTCGCTTTCTACCCCAATTCCGCCGCCCATCATTTCGACAATTCTCCGCGTAATGGTCAGCCCAAGCCCCGTCCCGCCGTATTTGCGCGTGGTGGAGCCGTCGGCCTGCGCAAAGGCTTCGAAGATCGCTCCCTGCTTCTCCTGCGGAATTCCAATTCCCGTATCCACCACTTCGAAACGAAGGAGCGCCTCTTTGCTATCCATCACTTCAGCTTCCACTCCAACCTTCACCGATCCTTGCGCGGTGAACTTGATCGCGTTACCCACCAGGTTGGTCAGCACCTGCCGGAGGCGGCCAGAATCGCCCATTAACTCAGCCGGAACGTCCGGATGCACATTGCAGAGAACTTTCAACCCCTTCTGGCGCCCCTTGATGACAAAAGGCTTTAGCGTGCTGTCGAGCAGCTCCCGCAGATCAAACTCACTCTCCTCGAAATCCATCTTCCCCGCTTCAATCTTGGAGAAGTCAAGAACGTCATTAATAACCGTCATCAGGGCGTCGCAGGAGAGTTTGACGGTTTCCAGGTATTCCCGTTGCTCCGCCGTCAGGTCCGTCTCCAGCGCCAGCTCAGTCATGCCCAGGATGCCATTCATGGGCGTGCGGATCTCATGGCTCATATTGGCCAGGAACTCGCTTTTCGCTTGCGACGCGGCCTCCGCCGCCTTGCGCGCCTTCTCCGTCTCCTCTTCCGACTTTTTCCGCGCCGTCACATCGGTTGCGATTCCGATGAGGCCGGTCACTTCCCCGTGGCTATCGCGCACCGGCGTCACCTGGCCTTCGTAAATCAAGCCGCCCGTTTCGTGCGTGGCCGTAAACGTTTCGCCGGAAATGGCCCGCGAGAAAGTGCTGCCGATGCCCGGAAGGAAACGGTCCAGGTCGTGAATTGAGCGGCCGGCGAGCGTCCCCGGCTTCACCCCCAGCGCCTCAAGCCCCTTGCCTTCGCATAGCGTAAATGCACCCATGCGGTCCACCGCAAAAAGGATGACCGGCACATTATTCACCACGGTGCGCAAGCGCAATTCACTCTGTTTTAAAGCTTCCTCTGCGCGCTTGCGGGCGGTGATATCCCGGGCAAAGCCGAGAACTCCAGCCGGGCGCCCATCTTGTGTGATGGCGCGTGTGCTGACGTCGAGCGTGATTTGCGATCCATCTTTCGCGCCTATCACAAGCTCAAAAGTGGCGGGGCCGCGCCCCTCACCCACTTGCTGCAACCAGGCCCGGACAGACTCCCGCTGCTCCGGCGCCGCAAGATCCGCAATGTTCTGCTGAAAGACTTCGCGCTGCGTATATCCGGTGATCAGCTCGCCCGCTTTGCTCCAGGTAATGAGTTTTCCTTTGATATCGTGGGTGTAGACAATATCGCTCGAGTTGTCCAGCAACTCGCGGTAGCGCCTTTCGTGCTGGGCTTCCCTCTGCATCGAGCGGCGGACGAATTCCGCATATTCGTTCTCCTTCGATCCCAGGGTGAAAAGCCTTACCGCCAGAGCCAGAATGACCAGGCCCATCAGCAGAACCAGCCACGGCGAGCGCAGCGGGCTCGCAGATGCAATAAAGGCCAACGGGCCAGCCAATGAGCCAGACAATGGGCCAGGCGCCGCGGCGCAGGCGAGGTCTTCCGCCAGGAAGAGCGCAATTGCCGCGGCCAACATCCAGCCAAGCCTGCGTGGGCGCCCGGGCAGCCGCGTGAAGATGTTCATAGTCCGGTCCATTTTCTCAGGGTTCCCGAAGCAGATCGAGCTCTGGCTTCACAATAGTCTCGTAGCAGTGCGGACAAACGCCATGCGTAAATTCCGCTTCCGAACGCTCGGCGATATAACTCTCGACCTGCTGCCAGTAATTCCGGTCGTTCCGAATTCGCTTGCAGTAGGAGCACATCGGCAGGAGGCCTTGCAGGCTCTTCACCCGGGTCAGCGCCTTTTCGAGTTCTGTCACCCGCTCCGCCAGCGCCGTTTGCAGCCGGACGACGCGAGCGCCGACTTGAATCCTGGCCCGCAACTCATGATAATCAAAAGGCTTAATGACGTAATCGTCGGCTTCGGCGTCGAGCGCCCGGATGATGTCGTCCTTCTTGGCGCGGGCGGTCAGAAGGATGATATACGAGGGTTTCTCCGGGCATCTCGCGCGGACTTGCTTGAGAACCTCCAACCCGTCAATCTCGGGCATCATCCAGTCCAGGATAATCAGCGAGGGCGCGTCATCACCCAGGAGAACCTCCAGGGCAGCCTGGCCGTCAGAGACGGCCGTCACTTCGTAGCCCCAGGACCGGCACATTGCGTCCAGCATCCGCCGGGAGACGGGATCGTCTTCTGCAATCAAAAGTTTCATAATCATGGGGTCCGCTTCAACAGTTTGGTGAAAAAGCCAGTTGCGTTGCCATTCAGCGGATTCTTCTGTAGCGGCGGCCTGAGCGTCGTCGAAGCGATCAGAATGACCCTCTCTGAAGCCTCTCTCAGCATCCTCTTAGAAATGGCGCGGTCAAAGCGCGGCCACAAAATTCCACTCATTCTTTCTATCGACAGAGAGCCTCCCGAACTAGAGAGATTTATTCAGGTTTATTCAGGTCTGGAGCGCGCAAGCTTGCGCTCTGTAGCGGCGGCTTCTGGCCGCCGGTCTTTACTATTAGAAACCGGCGGCAGAGGCCGCCGCTACAGCGCAAAAACAGTGATTTTTCGCGCGAAAACCGGAAATGAACCGGACTGAAGCCGCAATCGCCTTTCTTTGATTGAATTTGTCTCCGGTTCTGTGGAAAACTTCGATATCTCATTGTTATTCAATATGGTAAACCGATTTGTTAGAACATTAGAGTCCGGTTGGTTCCGGTTGGTTCCGGTTGGTTCCGGTTTCGAATCTGTATTTTCAATAACTTAAAAAAAACAATCCTTTTTGGGTTATTTTTTTCTCCTGTTTCGGGTGGTTAAATCCGATGCGTTTTTATAAAAATCATGTTATCAATAAAGTACATCGTTATATCACCCGTAGCGCCGTCCTTCAGGGCGGCATGGGCCGGGCATAAAGCCCGGCTCTACAAATCCTTACGGCGTTCTCCAAAATTCAAAATCTAAAATCGGAAAGCCGCAGAGTTTTAACCGCAAAACTCTGATCACATAAGGTCGTCGGCTCCTGAACTCCGGGGTTAGATTGGTGGTAGCAGTAAAAGCC
>JBOGJY010000539.1:0-17368 GCA_050745325.1 Terriglobia bacterium | reverse complement strand
GGTCTCCTCAACCGCATTATCGCCCACCTGTCAAGCCCTCACTCTCCCGAGTTATCACACAGACTCCCGAAGGGAGAGGGCTGTGATCCTGTTTTCTTTTCTGCCCTCCTCCTGAGGGAGAGGATGTGATCCGACTTCCCTTTTCCATCCCTCTCCCTCCGGGAGAGGGTGGCCCGCGTAGCGGGGCGGGTGAGGGAACGGCTGAACGATAGCTAAAAAATCAGGTGCACACCGAACTGCATGGTGCGGTTGCCGGTGTTCATGAAATTCTGGGTCATGAAGTCGTGCTGGCCCTGCGCGTCCAGCGCGTCGAGGGCGTTTTCCGGGATCACGCCGGTGATGCCGGCGGCGGTGGCCCGCGGCGAAAACGCAAATCCCGGCGTGGGCTGGGCTTGAGAAGCAAAGACGTTGCCGAGCAGGAACCCTGGGTTCGAGCGGTTGAGCGCGTCGTAAACTTCCCAGCGAAACTCAAGCGTCACGCGCTCGCCCAGGTGAAATCGCTTGAGCAAGGCAAAATCGAAATCCACAATCCCAGGCCCGATCAAAGTGTTCCGCCCCGCGTTACCCCCACCCACTGTTCCCAGAGGAACCTGCACAAAGTGAGCCTGAGCTGGATCCACTGGGGCGCCATTGAGATCGATATACCCTGTGGGCGAAGGGCCGATGCTACGCCCGTTCCAAATGGTGTATGGGTGCTGCGCGGCCGGATTGACCGAAGTGCACGTACTGTCATCCACCAGCGCCACGCTTGAGCTTGGAGCGTGGACGTTTCCGATATCCGGCCGGTCATTGGTGAGGACGCCGTCACCGTTGGCGTCAGCGCAGGGGCCAAGAGGAACGGCATTCAAGGCGGAGTAAGGCTGCCCGCTCTGATAGGTGGAGATGCCGCTGAGCTCCCATCCACCTACCACGGCCGCGGCCAGACGGGAGTGGGGCGAGGGCAGGCCCCACACTCCGCTCACCGACAGGCGGTTGCGGCGGTCAAAGGACGAGTTTGCCATCTCCGCTTTCAGGTCGCTCGAATTCTGCGGAAACGGCGTGATCGCCTCCACCGTGGTTTCCGTTTCGGGAGAGAGGAGCGATCCGATAAAGTCTCCTTGGATGAACCGGATGCCGGGGCCGAAAATCTCGCTCGCGTTGTCCATCATGTGGCTTAAGGTATAGGCCGCGGTCAGGTTAAAATCGCCTGCGCGCGAGTGGATTTCGCGGGATGTCAGGCTCGCTTCGACGGCGCTGTAGTCCGAGACGCCGCCGTTGGTCACCTCCGTGATATCGCCAAAGTCCGGATTTAGCCGCGGGTTCAGACAATTGAAGCCGCCACCGCCGGCAAGGCACGTGCTAGTGGTGTTCGTTCCTCCAATCGGTATCGGAGCAATGTTCCAGCCGGCAAAGGGATTTGCGTCGATGCGCTGGTAAAGGCGGTTGCCGTGGTTGCCGTAGTAATCCACCTCGAACATCAGGTTCTGGCCCAGCTCACGCTGGATGCCGAGCGAGTAGCTTTGTACCCTCGGCGCGGTGAGGTTTGTGGCCACCGTGTCTTCAGGTGAGCAATCAATCAGCGGAACGCCCGCGGAAGGGCTCGTGGGCGCCGTGATTCTTTGCAGGAACGTGCTGCATCCACTGACGTTGCGGTTGATGTCACTCAGGGTGAGCGGAGCGTTGGGATAGGACCCGCTGGTTGGAATTGCGGTTTGAATTAGATCGATCTGGGCTCCGGCCTGAGTGATGGTTGAGACCAGGGGCGAAACTGGTCCGCTCTGCCAGATGAGCAGCGGGATATTCAAGGGCATGGCGTTATACATCATTGCGTAGCCGCCGCGAATGACCGTCTTGCGGCTTGCGCCGGGCGCCCAGGCAAAGCCGGCGCGCGGACTGGGAAACAGCATCGTTCCTTTCACCAGCGGCGCGGCGGGATTCAAATGATGAATGCCATTGATCGGCTGGCCAAACTGATCCAGGCTAAAGCCTCCACTCAGGGTAAAGTTGGGGCGGAGGCGGAAATCGTCCTGCACAAAATAAGAGCTGTCGAATTCCCGCAGCGGCAGCTCATTCTGCCCTTGGCCGGTGATTTTGCCGGAAGAGCTGGTCAGCACGTCTGGAAACGACTGGAATACGCCGAGAGCGTTGGTGCTGCCCGAAGCCGGTTCGCTCACGAAACTCTGAAGGCCGCCGGGCAGCTTGCTGCCGGCGTTATCCTCGCCGAAAAAGCCGAAGAAGTAGTGCCCCAGGTTGGAAGGCACGTCGAGAACGTTGGTTTCCGTGCGCACGATGTCCGCGCCAAACTTCAGCGTGTGGCGGCGGTGCGAGAGCGAATAATTATCCTGAACCTGAAATATGTTGCTATGCGTCAGCGCGGGGCTTGTATCCTGGCCCAGGGTAAACAGCGTCCCGGCGGAGGGAAAGTTTCCCGAATAGGCTCCAAAGCCGCCGAAATTGTCCGTGATGGTTGCCGCCGGGCGCCCGTCTCGCTCCGCCTCCGGCAGCCCAAACGCTCCCTGGCCTTGCGCGATACGGCTGAAAGCGGCGCGGAATTCGTTAAGGGCGTTGGGGCGCGCGTAGCGCTCGTCGATCAGCATACTCTGTGTACGCTGGCGCATGAGCGTTTGAGCGTCCGGCATCAGGCCCAGGTCGCTGAAGGCCACCTCGCCCGCCGGGTCAAGAATGGACTGCGGAGTGCGTAAATCATCCACCAGATAGCGTCCGTAGATTGAATGCGAGACGCTCAGCTTGTCGTCGATGCGCAGCGAAGCCTGCTGGTCCCTGACGTCGAACACATTTCCGTTAGACACAAGGTAGGAGCCGAAGTTAACCCCAAACGGGTTAGGAACGCTTGTCCCGGTGGTGAAGCAGGGGTTGGTCGTACTGGGAGACGGAGGAATCTGGCCGCTGGGATTCGCCTTCGGCGGCGGCGGGACGGTAGCAAAGCACCGGCTGGATTGCGATGGGATGGAATTTACCGAAGCATCGCCCAGGAGCGCGCTCAAGGCGAGAGTCCCCGGCAATCCCTTGAGGGTTGCAAGACCCCCCGGCGTCGGGAGCGTCGCCACCACCGGGAAGACATTCGAAAGATCGGCGTGAGCGCCGTCCCACTGATACGACACGAAGAAAAAGGCCTTGTCCTTGCGGAAAGGTCCGCCCAGCGTCGCGCCACCTTTGTTTTCATAAAAGGGCGGCGGCGTGTGGAGAAGCGCCGATTTTTCGACCTCTGTCAAGGCGTTATAGAGGTTGTCCTGCCCGAACCAGAACAAGGACCCGTGCACCGCGTTTGAGCCGCTCTTGGTGATGACGTTGACGGTGGCGCCGGTATTGCGGCCAAACTCGGCCTTCGGCTCGCCGGTGATGATGGCATACTCGGAAAAAATGTCGGGGTTGGTAAATTGGGTGGCCGCGCCGCCAAACAGCGGCTCGTTGTTGTTGACACTGTCGATGATGAAGTTGTTGTCGCGCCCCCGCGAGCCATTCACCGAAAATGGCACCAAGGTGCTGGTGAAGCTGAACGTGGTCACGCTCGAAACCCCCGGCGCGAGCAGCGCGAGATCGTTCACGTCGCGCGTCAGCAGCGGCAGGCCGAGGATCTGGTTTTGATCGAAGTAGGTGGTGTGGCTGGGAGAATCAATTTCCGTCATGGGCGCATTGGAGTGGGCAGTGACCACCGTGGTGGGGGGAATCAAGCGCATGGTGAAATCCTCGCGGGTGACGCGGTTGACGTCCACGCGCACCAGCAAGTGCTCTTCGGGCCGGAAGCCGCTGAAGTCGGCCCGCACTTGATAGAAGCCCGGAGGCGCTTCGGGAATCACATAATACCCGCGCCGGTCGTCGGTGACACCTTCGTAGGCCAGTCCAGTTAAGGGATTTGTCGCCGTGACTCCGACGCCCGAGAGGATTCCGCCTTGCTGATCGGTAACTGTTCCTGCAATCGTGCCGCTGATGGTTTGCCCGCGCAGCGAGACGCCTGCAAGCATCACCATGAACACGGCATAGATAGAGTATGGTTTCCGGCGCTGGCGCACGTCCATCGGCCCTCCCCCTCGAATTTACGATTTTGGAATGCAGTTGCCCTGGAAAGTCCGGCAAAACCCCTCTCCCGGCTCGCCAAAGTCCCCACCAAGATTAGAAACGTTGATTCTAAAGGGTCGCTAGGCTTCGTTCCGTAAATTTTCTTTCATTCCTCGCGCCTCCCGTGGGGCTTTCTAATCATTCGGTCTCACCCGGTTCCCTTCCCGCTCTCTCTTTGACGGATCTGGAGGGCTATGCCAGCCGCGCAGTAAGCAGCGCCCCTGCTATTCTACTCCAGGCCTGAAGATAAACGAGATAAGTGAGACAAAAGAGACACTTTTTTAGAATTCCCACAGAATCCGCAACATTCCGGGTTTGAACGGCCCTCGATTGAGATAAGCGGATGGAACACAAAGTAAGCCGATTGCGTACGGCCGCTGGGAGCGAGAAATGACACACAACGCTATTTAACAAACGTGTATTACTTTGTCAAGCAAAGAAGTTCTGGTCTGGCGGGTCCTTGTCACCGCCCGGCGCAGCGCACAATAGCTCAAGCATCATGACGCAAGCATCTTCCACCGGATCAGCGTAATAGTTTTGGCGGGTTCTGCAGGTGATAAACCCTGCGGAGTGATAGAGCCGGACTGCAGCCAGGTTGGACGGACGGACCTCAAGCGAGATGGACCTTGCTCCGGCGCCGTGCACGCGCCGGCAGGCTTCGAGAAGCAACTTTTTGCCAATCCCTCGCTGCCGCCACCCCGCCGCCACCGCCATGTTCAGCAGCTCAGCATGGTCGAGAACGCAGTTCAGCGCCGCAAAGCCCGTAATCTGGACTGGGCTTAGGCTCTCCTCGCTAGCAACCAGGATCAGCCCGCCCGGAGTCTCGTTTAAACGCAGATAATCGCGTTCATCCCAACCGCTGCCGAGAGCCGCTTCTTCCTGGATCAGCAGCAAGCCTCGAAGGTCGCTGGGAGCGAAAGGGCGGATTTTCATAGGGAGTTTGGCGCGAACTGAGGGTCTGCGTGACAGCCGCGGCGCATTATAGATTCAGGATTTCACGCAGCTTGCGCGTCTGGGCGCGGCTGACGGGGATTTCAGTTTGTTTGCGGTCATCCATTTTGAGCTGGAATGAGCTCTTGAACCACGGAACAACTTCCTTGATTCGGTTAATGTTGATCAAATACGAGCGGTGGACGCGCCAGAAGGTTTGCGGGTCAAGGCTTGCCTGCAACTCCTCCACGGTGCGGAAATTCGACTGTCCTTCAAAATCCTTCGTCACAATACTAATCACGCCGTCCTCAATGCTCGCGTAAATCATTTCGTAAGCGTCTACCAGATGCAGCCGGCCCGCGGTCTTGACGATCAGCTTGGTTTTCTGCAAACCCTGCTTGTCCTTTTCGAGCATGTTCATCAGGCGGTCGATCTTCTCGCGTGTTGTATCTTTCGTCTCCAACATGCGGCGGACCTTGCCCACCGCTTTCTCCAACCGCGCACGGGCGATCGGCTTCAAGAGATAATCGATAGCGTTCACCTCGAAAGCCTGAACGGCATACTGGTCGTATGCGGTAATGAAAATAAGAAAAGGCAGCGGAGCCTTTCTTTCGACGAGCTTCTTGATGACGCCGAAGCCGTCCGTTCCCGGAATCTGCACGTCAAGAAATACGAGATCAGGATTTAGCTCACGAATCAGGCTGAGGGCCTCAACTCCGTTCTTGCCCTGGCCGGTCACCTCCACATCCGGAAAGTCTTTTAACAGGTACGCCAGCTCGTCGCGGGCCGGCTGCTCGTCATCCACAATCAACGCAGTGATTTTCGCCATAACTGTCCTCCGAGTCGAGATCCGCGTTCAAGCCGGGTAGCAGCGCCGAAATCCATCTTGCCACGATTGCGCTCCCCACACGAGAAATTATAACCCAGGCAAAAGAAGAAAGACGCCCGCCCAAAGCGACAACAACCGACAGGCACAGGGCCGATCCAGCTATACCTGGATTTGTTACTAGGCGGGCCGAAGGGCGGGCTTTCCACTCCATCCTCCGTTAGAGCCCGCCAGCCTGATAAGAAACCCAGGGTAAATTATTTTGTTCATCAATATAGAAAAAGTGACCAAGATCATGTAATCTCGACGCAGCGGATACTCATCTCTGGTAAATTAAGCCCGTCATGTGAGCCGCGAAGCTCCATGAAATATCACCTTCTGAGGGGAGTAGCCATGAGAAAACCGATAACGTTAGCAGCCCTCTTAGCGGGCTTGTGCCTGCTCGGAACCGTGTCATTGCCACATCTTCAATCCCAGCCACAAACGCCGGCTGCGCCGCAGGCTTGCAGCGACGAGGAAGCGGTCGTGACCAGCGTCAAACAGGATTTGGCGGCGCTAGTGGATACCGTCAAAAAGGAGAGCGAAGCCGACTTTGTGAGCAAGTATCATCAGCAGACCTGCCAGAGCCGGCTCTCCATTTGCCTCGAAACCACCAACTCGGTGCTCGACTGCCTGAGCAAGGCCGGCAAAGACGCTTCCACCCAGAATGGCGAATCCGCCTACGCGACGCTCAAAGCTACGCTCACTCAGGACATTCAAGAACTCCAGCGCGCCAAAGCTCCGAAGGATGCGAAAGCCGCGATCGAGACCTTTGACTTTTCCCACTGACGTTGATTACTCGTGAGGTGGCGTCATCTCCGTTGTCCTCGCCAGATATCGGGCCAGCGCATTCTGCCAAACAGGCAGCAGGGAGAAGCCTTCGCGTTCGAGGCGGCCGTTTGCAAGGCGTGAATTTTTTGGGCGCCGGGCGGCGCGTCCCGCCTCTTCGGTGGTGATTGGGGATAGGGTGGCGCGCGTGATCCCTGCCTGGCGCAACGCTTCCCGTGCAAACTCAAACCACGAGCAGTAACCCTGGTTGGTAACATGATAGATCCCCGGCGCGCCGCTGCCCCCACTTCCCCCGTTTCCAATGATCTGCTCAATTTTCATGGATAAATCCATGGTGTAGGTTGGAGCGCCGGTCTGATCGTCTACCACGCGAAGCGGCGCTCCGCCACGCGCCAGGCCCAGAATCGTCCGCACAAAATTCTTTCCCAGCGGCCCAAAAAGCCACGAGACTCTTACGATCCAGAAACGGTCGAGCAAATCCACGATGCTTCGCTCGCCCTCGAGCTTGCTCTTTCCATAAACATTCAGAGGATTGGGCGCGTCGTCTTCGGTGTAGGGGGCAGGTTTCGAGCCGTCGAAAACGTAATCGGTGCTGAGGTACATCAGCGGAACTTGCAACTCCTTGCAAGCCGCCGCGACGTTCTTCGTGCCTTCTCCATTCACCCGGAATGCCGTCTCGGGCTGCCGCTCACACTCATCGACGGCGGTAAACGCCGCCGCGTGAATCACCGTCTCGGGTTCAGCTGCGGCAAGCGCGTGTAAAATTCGGTCAGATTCCGTGATATCGCCTTGCGCGCGGCTGATCGGGATCACGTGATGGCGCCCGCTGAGCAAAGGCAAGAGATCGCGCCCCAGCATTCCTGTGCTTCCAGTGAGGGCAAGTTTCAAGGCGGTTACAACCGGGTGAGCGTTTCGCGGCGGTTGACGTAGTGCTTTTCGTAGTAGCTCCTGTACTCGCCGCTCTTGGTTTTCTTCACCCACTCCTTATGCGTGCGATACCAATCCACGGTGTCACGAAGACCTTTTTCCAGGCCCACCGCAGGGCTCCATTCGAGTTCGCGCGATATCTTCGCCGTCTCGAGCGCGTAGCGGCGGTCATGTCCAGGCCGGTCGGTGACAAACTCGATAAGATTTTCTGGCTTGTCCAGAATTTGCAACAGCCGCTTCACGATCTCGAGGTTTGAATAACTCCGCTCCGAAGCGATGTTGTACACCTCTCCAGGCCGGCCCGCCAGCAGCACGCGGTCGAGCGCCCGGCAGTGATCGAGCACAAAAATCCAGTCGCGCTCGTTCAGTCCGTCGCCGTAGACCGGCAGCTTTTTTCCTTCGAGAGCGTTCGTAACCATTAAGGGAATGAGCTTTTCGGGAAACTGGCAAGGACCATAATTATTTGAGCAGCGTGTGATGATGGCGGGAAACCGGTAGGTTTGCCAGTAGCTTCTGACGAGCAGGTCTGAGGCCGCCTTGCTTGCGGCATACGGGCTATTGGGCTCGAGTGGCCAGGTCTCATCGGCGGCTTTTCCAGGCGGTAGGCTGCCATAGACTTCATCTGTGCTGACGTGCAGAAAGCGCGAAATATCTTTCCGTCGCGCGGCTTCGAGCAGGGTAAACGTGCCGAGCACATTGGTCGTGATAAAATCGCGCCCATTCGTAATGCTGCGGTCCACGTGCGTTTCGGCGGCAAAATGAACGACGGCGTCAACGCCGGAGCCGAACGCCTTCTCCACCGCCTCCGGATCGGCGATATCCCCGCGAACGAAACTGTAATTCACCGCGCCTTCGAGATCGCTGAGATTATCGAGATTCCCGGCGTACGTCAGCTTGTCCAGATTGAGTATGGAATCACCTGGGTGGTCCGCCAGATAAGTGCGGATGAAATTCGAGCCGATGAATCCCGCGCCGCCAGCCACCAAAATTCGCAAAACGCTTTCCTCCGTATGCCGTTGTCCAGTCTAATCGAAAAGGTCTTGCAATTCGGCCAACCGGGGCAGCCGCTTATCTTTCTCAGAAAGAATGGCCTCGTCCGCACTTATGGGCCACGGAATGGCCAACTCCGGGTCACTCCATAGCAACCCCTTGTCATTTTCCGGGGAGTAACAGGCGGTCACCTTGTAAATCACTTCCGTCTCCGGCTCGAGCGTACAGAAACCGTGAGCGAAGCCGACGGGCACAAGAAGTTGATTCCACTCTGCGGCGCTCAAAACAATGCTCACGTGCTTGCCAAAGGTTGGGGACCGCTTCCGCAGGTCCACTGCCACGTCCAAAACCGCGCCGCGCACTACGCGAATCAGCTTATCTTGCGCATATGGGAAAGTCTGAAAGTGCAGCCCGCGAACCACCCCGCGCTCAGCCGAAAGCGAGTGATTATCCTGGACAAAATCCAAGTGGATTCCCGCTTCGGCGAGCGCCTTCTTGTTGTACGTTTCGGAAAAAAATCCCCGGCTGTCCCCGTGTCTTTTGGGTTTGATAATTCTCACATCGGGAATGGCAGCCGCCTGAATTTCCACTTGTCGCCCTGGTTGAAGTGGTTTTGCTATTGAAGTATACATATTATAGTGACACCAAATGCTGGTGCGGCGGTCTGCGACCGCCGGTTTTCCGGCGCTCAGAGAGCGCCGCTACAGAGAAAGCTGTCACTATAAGATGCCATCCTCAATAATGTTAAGCGTTAGAGTGACTCTGCGGCTTGGCGTCTGGCAGGCTCGATCCGGGTCTTATTCGCGCCTCCGTCCGCCACAAGAGTGTTGGCGCGCAGAAGTGATTCGAAAGTTCCGGCGTCGGTCCACCAGCCGTCGAGGGTGCTATAAGAAAGCGAATTCTCCGCCAGATACTGGTTGTTGACGTCCGTGATTTCAAATTCGCCGCGGCCTGAAGGCTTGAGCTTGCGGATGCGGTCGAAGACGGTGCTATCGAACAGATAGATTCCAATCACCGCATAGCGGGACTTCGGCCGTTTGGGTTTTTCCTCGATCCGAACGATGCGGCCATCCTCGAACACCGGCACCCCGAATCGCTCCGGGTCAGAAACTTCCTTGAGGATGATTCGCGCGCCATGTGGCTGCCGGTCGAATTCCTGGCGAGCCTCGATAATATTGGTTTCGATGATGTTGTCCCCCAGGACGACGCAAACCGGCTGCCCGTCGGTAAAGTGCTCCGCTAGCCGCAGCGCGTCCGCGATGCCACCCTCACCTTCCTGGTAGGTATAATTAATGTGCCGCAGACCAAAATCCTTGCCGTTTCCCAGCAAGCGCAGGAAATCGCCGGCATTCTGCCCGCCCGTGACCAACAGAATGTCCTTAATTCCGGCGTCGACCAGGGTTTGGATCGGATAATAAATCATGGGCCGGTCATACACCGGAAGCAAATGTTTGTTCGTAACTCGCGTGAGCGGATAAAGGCGGGACCCCGTTCCGCCCGCTAAAACGACACCCTTCATCAAGAACCTCCTAATTTGGAGAACACCGCTGGCTCAAATCCACGTATAACCAATCCTTCCAATCGCGCCGGTTTTTGCATTCCACAGTTCGCGCGCATGCCCAACCCATTCTAACCTACGTTAATCCCCAGGCAGCAGAAAACATAAAACTGATTGAGCCAGAGCTATGATGCCGCTGGCGAAGATAATCACTTATTACGCCGCGGAAGCTAAGCGGCTCGTTGCCGGCAGTCTCACGACTCCTTCATGGCGCTGGGAGCATCTAAAAAAAGCGTGTATATTAGCGCGGGTGACGAAAACCACGGGCACTCATACTGTGCTTACGCAGCAGAAGAAAAGGAGACGAGAATATGCCGAATCACACTCGAAAGAAAGTCAAAAAGTCCCAGGGCCAGCCCTGGGTTGAACGCGCTAAGCCGCTTCTGCACCAACATGCAAGAGAAATTCAGGCTTTTGGAACGATTGCCAAGTTATCCATCGCTCTGGATGAGAAAGTGTGCGCGGCCAGTGTTGAACTGCTGAATCAGATTCTGGCTGACACGATGACTCTGCGCGACCTCTATAAGAAGCATCACTGGCAGGTGGCTGGAGAAACATTCTATCAATTGCATCTCCTGTTCGACAAACACCATGGGGAGCAGGCCGAACTCGTAGACGCCATTGCTGAACGCATTCAGCTGCTGGGCGGTATTAGCATCGCCATGGCGCCCGATGTCGCCGAAACCACCTTTATTCCCCGCCCGCCTCGTGGACGGGAGGAAGCCCCGGTGCAGATCTCCCGCCTGTTGGAGGCGCATGAGATCATTCTCAAGGAAGTCCGCACCGCTGCTAAGCAGGCGGACAATGCCGGTGACGATGGCACGAATGATTTGTTGGTGAGCCAGGTGATGCGTACCAACGAGCTGCAGGTGTGGTTTCTTTCAGAGCACTTGGTCGATGTCCCTCTTGTCCGCGCCGAGTGACGCAGCCCCGGTTCAGAGAGAGGGCGCCGAGGGGGTGTCCAGGCGATCTCTAAGGCGGATGCGAGGCACGCCAAACCGAATCGTTACTCTGCCACAGGCCTCGCCTGGTCTCTTTCCAGCGCACTCTATGACGTGTGCCAACACTGTTCTCGGCGCCGATTCACTTACGCGCGTAGTTTCACAGCTTCTGTAGACGCTCCACTTTTGAATGCCACGCGTTTCGCCGCTTTTGACAGGTCACCGCCGTCAATCGTAATTCCTGTATTCGACTCGCCTTCAACTTGCAAAAAAACCGCAGCGGGTGTGAGAAGCCGCGTCGCGCTCAACAAGGCATCATGCGTGCCAATGAACCGCAGAACTGAATCGGCATCCTTGTTTCCCTGCACGCTAAAACCATTCACCGCAGCATCCGTTACGTGGTCGAGCACAACGGCCGGCCGCAGATCGGGTTTCACCACCTCGAAGCGCACGTTGCTGAGCGTCAACCCGCGCACGCGGCGAGCGAGGCCGCCAGCGCCGGCGATGCGCGTCCCAACCATTTGCGCCGGGATAAAAACTGTGGGTTCGAGTCAGTCATAGTTCATCCCTTTCGATTATGGACAAATACCATGCCTTCATTTGACCAACGTTTCTTGCCTGCTCTAAGCGCCCATCTTGTCTTGCCGCTGGAATCGACCTCGCGCTTCGAGCGGTGAGAATGTATCACAGGCTCTCTCGAACGTCTTTGCAAAAAACTACGGAACTTTTGTCTCAAACGGAGAGTCGTGAGCCACCCGCAAATAAATGGCGTACGGGCTGTCTTCTGATTTCGTTAAACACGTAATTGACGGGACCAGAAGTGGTCTTAATGTCCGCTTCCCAAGTGGAAGTTTTGCATCAGAACCTCCGAGAGTACGATATAATCTAAACTAACTCTGGAAATCCAATTATTGACCGTTACATAATATAGTTCAACTTTTCGAGGGTTTGTTGTATACTCCGGGCATGGGAAACCCCGCCGGAGTCAAACGCGATTTCAAAGCTTTAGCGAGGCGGCGCTTGCAGGCCGCCCGTTTATTATCGAAAGGATGGAGCCCGTCCCGAGTGGCCAGCCAACTGGGGGTCACACCGCAGTCGGTGAACCGTTGGAGGCGGCAGGAAGCGAAGCTCGGGCGCTCCGGCTTGAAGCAAGCGGGGCGAGCGGGCCGCAAGCCGCAGTTGGGAGCGCGCGACCTGCGCCAGATTGAGGCCGCGCTGAAGCGAGGACCCGAGGCGGTGGGATACGCGAGCGGTTTATGGACGCTCCGCCGGGTCGTGAAGGTGATCGAGCAGGAGTGCGGGGTCCGGTACACCCCCGTACATGCCTGGCGGATTTTGCGGCAGTTGCGGTGGAGTTGCCAGCGGCCGGTGGGGCGGGCGCTGGAGCGCGACGAAGCGGCCATCCGGCGGTGGAAACGGGAGCGCTGGCCGGAGCTTAAAAAAAAGCCCAAAAACGGGGCCAAACCATCATCTTTGTCGACGAAAGCGGGCTGAGCGAACGGCCTCATCGCTGCCGGACCTGGTCGCCGAAAGGGCAGACGCCCGTGTTGCAGTACCACTTCAACTGGAACCTGCTTTCGGCCATTGCCGGGGTGACGTGGTGGAATTTCTACTTTCGCTTGTTCCCCGGCGCCATCCGAGGTCCCCAAGTCGTCGAGTTCCTGCAGCATCTGCTGCGACAGCGGCCGGGCAAGCTGCTGGTGATCTGGGACGGTCTGACCGCGCATCGTAGCCGGGTGGTGAAAGACTTTGTGACTGAACATCGAAAACGGCTTGAAGTCGAACGCCTTCCAGCCTATGCGCCGGAGTTGAATCCGGTCGAATACCTGTGGGGTCATTGGAAGCAACATGAGTTACCCAATTTCTGTCCCAAGAATTTTGGCGAACTGAGCGATTCGGCGCGTCGGGCGCTGCGCCGGATGCGCCGCCGCCCGACCCTGGTCGCCGCCTTCTGGAAACAGGCTGAGTTGTTCTGAACCGGAACTATATTATGTAAAGCTCAATAGGCAAGCGAAACGTACTCCCTAAGTAAAAGCACCAATCACCTGTCCAATGTTGTTTCACAATGAAGAGGCCGGCGCGACGGATCTCGATCTGATCAGCCGGGTTGCACAAGGCGACGAATCAGCCCTGTCGGGGCTGTACGATCGTTACGGGGGGCTGGTGTATTCGGTGGCGTACCGCGTGCTCAACGATGTGGGAGCCGCTGAGGAAATTCTTCAGGATATCTTCTACCAACTGTGGCGCACCGCTTCCAATTATGACGCTTCCCGCGGCAAGCTTGGGGCGTGGCTGCTGGTGAGCGCGCGAAACCGCGCCATTGACAGGCTGCGGCGGCGGGAACCGGGTGAAGCAACTACGGAAGTGATTCCCGCGTCATTGAACTTGGAGTTGAGCGTGGCGCAGGGCGAGTTGATGGCCAAGATCAAGTCCGCTTGTGACGCGCTTCCGCCGCCGCAGCGGGAAACGCTGGAATTAGCCTATTTTGAAGGAATGACGCATTCGGAAATCGCCAGGCGCACGGGCGAGCCGCTGGGAACGGTGAAGACCCGGCTGCGCGCCGCGCTGCAGACGTTGCGACAGGTTTTGAATCCGTGAGCGACCACCTACAACCCGTAGAAATTTTTGCCGAGTACGCGCTGGGCGTGCTCGAGGGCGAAGAAAAGCGCGCCGTCGAGCAGCACGTCAAGACCTGCCCGGAATGCGGCGAGAAGGTTCAGCAGGCGCGCGCGCGGGTCGCATTGCTCGCGCTCGCCGCGCCTCCCGTCGCGCCCTCACCGGACGTCAAGGGGCGATTGATGCGCCAGGTGGCCTCGCAGCGCGCGGGCGCCGAGACGGCTCCGGCCCTGGGTCCGGTTCGCAAACATGCGAGCTTCTGGGGTTGGGGCGCTTTGGCCTTGGCTGCGGCCGCGGTGGTGCTCGCAATTATTGCTGGGGTGCTGGCAAACCGGAACCGCCAATTGAACCAACGCGTCCAGGCGCTCGAGACATGGCAAACCCAGCAGCTCGTCCAAGAGAAACAGCAGGCTGCGAAAATGGCCCGCGCCGAAGCTATCCTGGATGTTTTAACTTCACCCAATACCCTGAAGGTGGCATTAGTTTCGGCTGAAGCCCATCCCGTACCCCAAGGGAAGGCGTTTTACAATCCGGAGAAGGGATTAGTTTTCTACGCTGCGAATCTGACGCATTTATCCTCCCGCCAAACCTATCAACTCTGGCTTGTGCCCTCGCAAGGAAAGCCGGTCAGCGCCGGGATTTTTGACACCGACGCGCACGGCAATGGCGAAGTTCTACTTCCTCCGCTGCCACCGGGAGTTACTGCCAAGGCGTTTGCCGTTACCATTGAACCTGCCGGAGGCGAGCCCCAGCCGACAGGCAAGAAAGTGCTGCTCGGCGCCGTTTCCTAAATCCTTAACCTGGCTTCGGGAATTTCCACAACCCAATCCTTTTGCAATCCAAATTTCTGGCGGGTGCGTACTGATATTGAGCGTCTGGAAGCATCCGCCGGCGCTTGGTCGCACGGTTTTCAAAGAGATGGGGCCCGGCGTGCAAACCACGAGCCGCGGCAGTTCAAATTGCTAAGGAGGACTATGAAGAAGCTATATTCAATGACAGGAATTGCCACGATGCTATTTCTGGTTTTCAGCCTTCCCGCGCTCAGCAAGCCAAAGGCTGCGACTTGGGTAGGCTGGATCAGCGACAGCAGTTGTGGCGCCAAAGGCATGAGCGCGTCCCACAAGGATTGTGCGCTCGCCTGTGTTCACCAAAAAGGCGCAAAGTTTGTCTTCGTGACTGAAGACAAAACTGTCCATACAATTCGCAACCAGAGCGCCGTGAAGGACGCCGACGTGGGCGAAGAGGTCAGCGTGACCGGGCGGCTTTTGAAAGACGGATCGATCGACATCAAGAGTATTTCACCTTCAAGCTAACCAAGGCTTCGCTCTTGACATCCCGTAACGGCGCCATTTAGAGACCGTGTGAAAACGCCGAATCGTGCGCTGTAGCGGCGTCTCGCCGCCAAAATGGTTGAAAACGAAGCACGGCGGCGGGACGCCGCCGCTACGAAAGGCAAGAACATTTTACCTTTCGACGCTGATTCTACCCGTTTTTGCCAACCATGCAAAAAGTTTCAGATTCATATTAGAGCGGACCAATCCAAATGCATTCCCCTTTGCGTACTGAGTAGGACAACAGATTCTGCAATACAGACGCTGCGCGCGATGCACAAATCCATGACTCATCAAACCGCGACCCACCGCAATTCAAATCCAAAAAGGAGGATAAACAATGGCAATCATTAAGAAGGCCGACGATCAAAATCAGCCGGCAAAGCCGGAACGCCGTAATTTCATGAAGATGGCAGGCATGACAGGGCTAGGCGTAGCAGGGGCCACGCTGCTCGGCGGAGCGGCGCGCTCCGCGATGGCTCAGACTTCGGGACTCAGCGATGCAGACATCCTGAACTTCGCATTAAATCTTGAATATCTGGAAGCCGAGTTTTACACGGTTGCCACAACTGGAAAAACGATTGCCCAAATCGGAATCCCGGTTGGCAGCAACGCGGGTCAGACGACCGGCGGTGGAAAGGTTAATTTTAAAGGCGCTGTCTTCGTTGACGATAATATGGGCCTGATGGCCGAGCAGATCGCCTATGACGAACAGCGCCACGTTCTGTTCATTCAAAACGCGCTGAAGTCTTTCGGGCTGACGCCCGTTTCCAAGCCCGCGATCAACTTGGACGCTCTCGGCGTTGGCTTTGCCAACCTGCAGCAGTTTCTTACCTTGGCGCGCGCTTTTGAAGATGTTGGAGTCTCAGCCTACGCCGGCGCCGCCCCGCTGATTTCGAATTCGACCGTGTTGGGCTATGCGGCCCGCATTCTCGCGGCAGAAGCCGAGCACTCGGGCGCCATCCGGCTGCAAGTTGTGCTCAACGCGGTTAAAACCACCAAGCTCGATGGCGTCGATATTCTTCCTCCACCCTCGGGACAGCAATATTTCTCACTTGATCTTCAGAACGCCATGTGTGCAATCCGCACACCGGGACAGGTACTCTACATTGTCTACGGGTTCCAGGCCAACACGACGATGGGCGGCTTTTTTCCGGACGGGGCCAATGGCCTCCTCAATATGTCGTCCGCATCAGCTTAAGGGCGCGGCTATGATTGAATTACGATTTTGCCTTTGCCCGCATCTGCCGGCAGAAACCGGCAAAAGAGGAATATATTTTCATTCTGCCTGAACGGATCGCACGTGAATTGAATTCATTTTCTTATCTTAAAAGGAGAAGTTGACAATGAAAAAGAACGCATTACTACTTGGAATCGCTTCTGTGGTGTTGGGAGCCACGCTAGTTTTTGCGACCCCCGCGCCACCCTTTACGGAGTGCCCCGCGGTAGGCCAGGACACTAGCTGCGGGTTGCTGATTGTATTCAATGCAGGAGGAAGCGCCTCGATTTTCGCTGATTCGTCGCAGGGCGCCTTCAACCCTAACGGGGATGACACACTCATCGGCGCGCTCAACAGTAGCGGCAGTACGGCGGCGTCGACAACCATCACCGGCACGGACGTTGTGAACGCATTACCCGCTTTCTTGTTCGATGGCGGCGGCCTGTGCGGCTTCGGCATCTCGCCGCAGCCTTGCAGCCCAGCCAATCCATTCGATCCGACGGGTTACGCGGGGCCGGGCATCAGCTTCACCAATATGAGCTCGGACCTCACCACAGGAACAGTGGTCTTTGACAACGGGCTCGCAAACGGTCAGTCCGCCTACTTCAGTCTCGAAGGCATCCTGACCGCTTCGGACGTTACGGCAACTTGGACCCCGGCAGGAGGTTCAGGCGGTCAGGCAACTCCGGAACCCGCATCATTCCTGCTGTTCGGAACAGGTTTGGCAGTGTTGGGCTTCCTGGGCATGAGCTATCGATGGAAGGGCTCCCGTGTTGGGGAGCAACTGGACAGAAAGCTCACTTAAGGATTCAGTTGATGTCCTCCAACGTGTCGGCTGGGTTTCTCAGGGGCCGCAATTAATCGCGCTGGGCTGACTCGGAGGTGGAGGGTTCTAATGCAAAACTCGGGCGCCGTTGAGCCTTTGGCCGAAAAACTGCGCGGCTAGACAACTAGCTGCGCAGCCCCGGGGGTGGCCAACCGATTCGTGGACAAAGACGATGGCCGGAAGCCGCCGTTTTTCTACCCGCTTGATGAAGGGCGCGATAGCAATCTCCTGCTCGATTCAGACCGATGCGCGCATATGCTCTGAGCCGTCAGGCCGCGCGATCTTGCCCCTGGGATGCATAACCGTGATGAGTACAGCGC
>JBOGJY010000538.1:0-4272 GCA_050745325.1 Terriglobia bacterium | reverse complement strand
GCCACATTGTGCCGGGGATCGTAGGTTAGCTTCATAATCGAGGCTCCTCAAGTCAGAAATATTTTACCAGAACCGTTACTACCAACCACTGACCATCTTCTTCAACCGCATACGCTTCAACCTGCTTCGTAGAATAGCGGCGGCCAAGCCATTCACTGCCAAAGGCAAAGTTGCGGCGAAAGCCAGTTCGTCCGAACTTGGCCGGAAAATGCTCGCCGTGCTGATGACCTCATGTTCTGTTGCGCCCCTTTCCACCATGCGCTGCCTTGCGTGTGGATGCAATGTGATGTTCACGGGTCACCAATTTCGCGGGAAGTCTGGTGAGCAATGCCGAATAAAATACAAGATCGCAGATTCAAGCTTTTAGAAAATGCAAAACACAGCGAAGGGCAACATACTTATCACGCAAACACCAAGCGGCCCTTGGGTTGAGGAGTTGGCCGGCCTAATTCTTTCGCGGTCTCAAGCCATTCTTGAATTACAACCTCCGCATTGGCCAGGACCTCCTGATGCGTTTGGCCGTCCGCCGCGCAACCCGGAAGCTCCGGCTCCACTTTGACTTCCTGCTCGTAGGGGTTGGTTTGCTGGTCGCGGTTTATGTCCCACCCTAACGCGATGAAGAATTTGTCGATGAAATCCTTGCGGGCTTCGGCCTCCTGGTATTCCGGGGACAGATAGTGGCCTTCGTTGGCTTGAAACGTCGCGGCAAGTCTGCTGACCTTCTCGAACGCATCCTCAAATGCGGGTGTGGGCATGACCGCACAGTTTAGCAAGGCGCGGTAGTGCTGGCAAGTTTGGCGCAGTCAGCCAGTTGTCTGCGGCTCCCTGGCCTGGTTATAAATCAAGCCTCAGCGGGGCGCCTTTTTCCATTACATACGGGGCGAAGAAGTCGCTATGCCCCACTTCGGGGCGCACACGCCCCCCGCATCCGGCTCGCCATGCTGTTCATCCCCACCCCTTCGATTTGAGTCCGAGGCTTAGGCGCACAAAAACCGTCCCATTTATCTCGTTTGTCTCAAAATTCTCAATATCCTTTGATAGACTGGAACATGGGGCGAGGGGCTGCGCCCGCGAGGATGATTAGAAAAACGGCTCGGCGAGATGCGAAGAAAACAACACAAATTCACGGAACGAAGCCTAGCGAGTCTTTAGAATCAACGTTTCTAATAATTGGGCGGCTGGGTAGGAGGGCGGGATTTGAGTCCCGGCCGGACAAACGAACCCCTCACCCGCCCTCGTACCTCGGGTGCCCTCTCCCCGCAAGCGGAGCGAGGGTTGTTGTCTAATTAATTTACTCCCTCGCCCCGAAGGGGAGAGGGTGGCGAACCCTTCGGCTCCGCTCAGGATAAACTCCGCGAGCCGGGTGAGGGACGATCAAAAGATTAGAAAGCGCCTGGAGAGAATGGGAAAACACACAAAATTCACGGGACGAAGCCTGATGATTGAAAACAAAGGAAGATTAAAATTTTCTAATGTAAGATACTCTGCCTGGCGCCCCGCCACAACGCTTTGGGTGAGCCAATTCCGCAGGAGGCGGCAGAACGTAGCCCGTTCGCTAACTCCCGCTGTGGCCGGATGCGGCAGTCTGCTTGTGAAAGACCATGTGCACGGTGCTGGAGGAGCGTCCGGCGCGAACGGTCCGGTCGACCAGCAACGACTGCCCATCTTTTGAAAGCTTCCATTGGTCTTTCAATTGGAGGGAACCTCCTCCGGGGCTGGAGTATTCGTTGCCGTCGAGCGACATCTTGATCTCCTGGCCATTCTTGGCCCAGCTTGCTTTCAAAGACGCGTCGCCATGCTCTGGGCCGCCGAATTGCGCGGTGGTTGCGGCTCCATCGAAGTGGTAGGTAGCCGTGGCCGGGTAAAAGACAAAGGCGCCGGACGTGCCACGTGACCGCCCCTGGCCCCGCGAACCACCACCCTGGCCTCCACTCCTGCCGCTGGGCAATCCGCCTCCCGGCATTCCCTCACCCATGGGCGATTCACCCCCGGCCCTGCCCATGCCACCCATTCCTCCCATCCGTCCCATCCCACCAATGCCCGCGCTGCCGTGAATTCCGCCCCTCGAGCCGCCTGGGTAATCGGAACCCTGCGGCCCACCGGAACCATTGGGCCCACCGGAACTATTAGGATTTGCCCCGCTCATGCCTCCCTTCACGTCACCCTTGACCGAAGTGTCTACTTTGAGTTGTTGCGGGTCCTGGCGCACCACCATGCTGTAGCTTTCGAGACCCTGAGGCACGCCTTTGGTCTGGCTCGCATCGAGAACCCACGTTCCCGAGAAATCCGCCGGTTTCGGCGGAGCCTTGGCCGCGCCTACAACAGCGCCCAAAGCCAGCGCGGTACTCAGTAGCAACATAAGCTTTTTCATATACTTAGAGCTCCATTCTCGGTGGTCTTGCCATTCTTGCGCCAACGCCGATGTCACACTGATTAGGATGGCTCAATTGAAGGCAGAGTTAGCCTGGGCTGCGGAGAATCTTCGACTGAGGGTAGGAAGGGTGGGGCTAGAAGTTTTAGCTTGCCGGATGGATTGGCCGCCCGGCAACATACTGAATCTTAAGGATTTCGTCTTTGCGGATTTCAACTCTCAGCAGCGCCTGAAAATACCGTGGGAACGTTTTGACGGAGGAATGAGGCGCCGTTGAGCCCATGTGGCCCAGATGGGCCATCAACTCACTTGCGCCGGAAGGCGAGGTAATGAATTGCGCCGCGGCTTGCGTCCCAATGGTGGTCAGACCCGCCAGGATCGCAATCTCCCGGCCCGATGCGACACCGGGCAAAAAGCTGATGACCGCGTAATCCGCCAGCAGCACCTGAGTTTTGGGATCGCGTTCGATCCCATAGAAAGGGGCTTCACCGGCCCGAGGGTGCAGGTTTACGATGCGCGCCCGCCAGAGCGTAGGCGCCCGCCGGGGCTGCTCAAAAACAAAGTTCTCGCTGAGTGGGAGGCCGGAAAGCATTGGGTTTTCGATGACAGATCCAAGGAAAATCACATTCTGATTCTTCAGATCGCCGGTGGTCACAAGCCGGCTGCGTTCGACGGTCAAGTCCAAATTGGACCGCGCGAACAACCGGTCGAGGTAATAGACGGCCATCACTTCTCCGGTTCCCGTGTACCCGTCGTTGAAGAAGACAGGGCCTGCGTCCTGAACCAGCCGGGGGTTTTCAGCCAGCCCGAGAGCCTCACCGCCCTTCGCCGATGCGCCGAGGCCATCGACATCCCCCGTCTTAAGCCGCAATAAGTCCGAGGTTTCAGTGACCAAAAACATCGAGTTGGAATAGGCCACGATGGCCGCCCCGGAGTCTTTCCAGAAATTGGCCCACACCGTTTGAATAGGGCCAGGGCCAGCGCCGCTTCCCGGTTTAGCCGGCTGGCCGTGGGCGCTCCCTAAGTGTCCGGAAAAAGGGAGGTGGCGAACCGCTAGCGGCAGCAGGGCGCCAGCGCCAAGCAGCAGAATCACCATTACCGCTTTCCAAAGCCATGCGGGCATCCAAGCGCCAGGGTCATGAGTGGCACGCGGGGCGCCAGCGCCGCCAGCAAAAGGATGGGATTGCGCTGCCGGCGGGGGAAACTTCACCAAGACGGGCGGATTCTCCTGTGTTTGGTCACGCGCGGGCGCGGAAACCACACTCATCTCACCCGCTACCAACGGCTGCGACCGGCGGGAAAACTGGGGAATGTAGTGACCCTTTGGAAGCTCGACGATGACATCATCGCCTGAACCCTCGACGGCATAGTATTCCTCCAGCTTCTCCCTCAGCCGGTGCGCTTGGACGCGGACCGTTGTATCCAGGCGGGGATCATAGTCGCTGGGCTTTCCCAGCACCTCTACGGCGATGGAATATTCCTTGATCTCATTCGAAAGGCCTTCGATGGTTTTGCTGACCACGTATTGCAAAAACTTCTTCAGGCCGGGCGCATTGCGAAAGGCTGTTGAATGGAGGATTTTCCCAAGCTGGTGGCTTCCCTCGGCTGCATCGATGACGGGTTGGGGCTCGCCGTTCAGAGGGCTCTGCATGGAGATGCCGCCTTAAGGCCAAAAGAGGGATAAATGGACTGCCATAACGGTTTGTTAGCTGTTACATCACCGTGAGTAACTGCCTAACAAAGCAGAATGACCATCTAATTATAACATCGCGTGCATGGGGATTGGGCGGACAAGCCAGGGTAATGGGGATGCCCCTGCAACGTGCCATGAAAACAGCCGCAGCGCCGGCCTTTAGAGTCTGTCTGGCAACTGCGGTTTTGATTGTTGTAGCGGCGGCCGC
>JBOGJY010000537.1:0-5258 GCA_050745325.1 Terriglobia bacterium | reverse complement strand
ACCGTGCTCAAATACTGGTGCACGAACTGCACCGCGTTTGCGCCTTCGCCCACGCCGGAGGCCACGCGCTTCGACGAGCCGTGCCGCACGTCGCCGGCCACAAAAATGCCGGGCACGTTGGTCTCGAGCAGCCACGGATCGCGCTCCAGCCGCCAGCCCTTGGGACGCTTGCCATCGCGCAAGAGATCGGCTCCGGACAAAATGAAGCCCCTGTTATCGCGCTCCACCACGTCCGCGAGCCACTCCGTCCTTGGCACGGCGCCAATGAAAATGAAGAGAGAAGTGACGGGCGCCCGGTTGGTTTCACCGCTGTCGGAACAAAACACGGAGATGGCTTCCAGGCGCTCCACGCCATGGACCTCCACCACCTGGCCGCGCGTCTCCACGTGAATGTTCCCGGTAGCTTGAATCTGATCGATGAGATATCTCGACATTGTGGCCGAAAGCGAATCGCCCCTAACGAGCATCACCACCCGGCGCGCGAACCTGGAAAAATACATGGCGGCTTGGCCGGCGGAGTTCGCGCCCCCCACGATGTACACGTCTTCGCCGCGGCAGGATTCGCCCTCGGTCATGGTCGCGCCGTAGTAAACGCCAGCGCCCTGCAAACGATCCATGCCGGGCACGTCGAGCCTGCGATAGGAGACGCCCGTGGCGATCACCATTGCCTTGCACCCAATCTCGCTTCCGTCTCCAAGCGCCACCACCTTGGATCCTTCCTCGGCGCGCAGGCGGACCACCTCCTGTGGCGCGAGGATTTCCACCCCAAAACGCCGCACCTGCGCCACCGCGCGCCGCGCCAAGTCGCCCCCGCTCAGCCCGGAAGGGAATCCCAGATAATTCTCGATGCGAGAGCTCATGCCGGCCTGGCCGCCCGGCGCCTCGCGTTCCACCATCACTGTGCGCAAACCCTCGGAGGCGCCGTAAACCCCGGCCGCCAGGCCCGCCGGTCCGCCACCCACGATCAGCAGATCGTAGAGCGCCATGTCGGCGCGGGTTCTGAGGCCGAGCCTGGCCGCCATCTCTATTGGCGACGGGTCCGCGAGAGCCTCGCCCCCTGGAAACAGGACCAGGGGCAGCTTGGATGTATCGATCCCGGCCCCGGCCAACTCCCGGATCTCCGCTTCATTTACCGCAGCCTCCACGTCGAGCCAGCGGTAGGGCACCTGACTGCGCGCCAGAAAATCTCGAACCTCGTAGGAGCGCGCCGACCAGCGGTGGCCCAGCACGCGCACGCCCTCGAACGGCGGACGGAACGACCCCTGCCAGTCTTCCAGCAGGTCATCGAGCACCGGATACAGGTGCTCCTCGGGCGGGTCCCACGGCTTGAGGAGATAGTGGTGGATTTTGGCCTGATTGATGGCCTGAATGGCCGCGTCGGTATCCGCGTACGCCGTCAGGAGCACGCGCCGCGCATCGGGGTAAAAATCCGCGGCTCGGCTGATGAACTCTACGCCGGTCATCTGTGGCATCCGCTGGTCCACGAGCAGCAAGCTGACCGCGTCATTCCGCTTTTTGAGCGCGTGCAAAGCCGAGAGCGCGGCGCCTCCCGAGTCCGCGCGCAACACCCGATAGCGTTCGGCGTAGCGCCGCCGCAGATCGCGCTCCACCGCGCGCAGAACCTCCGGGTCATCGTCAACGGTCATCAAGATTGGTTTTGTCATTTGATTGCAGTGGCAAAGCGCAGGCTATCACATCACGCGCCGTAGAACCACCAGCGTCTCGTCGTCATAGCGTGGTCCGTCGCCGCGAAAAACCTGGGCGCTTGACATCAAGGCCCGACTCACAGCAACCGGCGGCTCGATTGCCAGCCGCCGCGCCAACTCCAGCAGACCCCCTTGCCCAAGCTCGTTTCCAAAAGGGTCCTTTGTTTCCGTAATCCCATCCGTGTACAGCACGAGCATGTCGTCCGCGCCCAGCCGCACGGCCGTCTGAGAGTAAACCGTGCCCGGAATCAAACCCAGTGGCAACCCTTCGATGTCCACCGCAAACGGCGTGCAGTCCTGCAGCAAGTGCCAGGACTTTTCCCGAGCCCGATACCAGAGAGGGGGCGGATGACCGGCGCTGCTGAACAGGAGTTCTCCGGTTTGGAAGTAGAAACTGAGCACGGTAGCGGTGGCGTACTGGCTGTCCACGGACGCGCCCAGAAAAGCTTCGTTCAATTCCCGCATCAGCGCGGACTGGTCCCAGTGGTCCGTGTGCCGTTTCAGCGCGTGGCGCAGCTTGACGGCCATCGAACTGGCGGGACGGCCGTGTCCGGCCACGTCCGCCACAGCAATCCGCGAGACCATGCCCTTGCTGCAAACGGAGAAGTAGTGAACATCTCCGCCGCGCGAGGCTGGATCGAGCGGCGCCGCGTGGACCCATCCGGCGAGGCCCGGCAATTCGACAGGGTGATCCGCGCCGCGATTTCCACCCCAGAGTTCGAAGCATGACAGCCGGGTGCTGATCTCATTCATCGGCGTTCACGTAGTCTCTGTCATTGGATGAAGCCCCGCTCGTTGACGATTCAGGACTTCCCGTGGAGGTTGGCGGAAAAGTATGCGTCGAGGCCGGCCGCAACCTCGGTCAGCCCCTGCGCCAAATTGTGATTGAGCGCCGACACCACGTCCGGGATTTCCTTGCCTTGCACGGGCTCATTGCGCGAGTAATAGTGCGTCCAAACCGTTTTGCGGGTCCTGCGGTCAAACAACTCGAACTCCATGGACACCAGCGCCGCTATCCGACCAGTGTCAACCTCTTCGAAATCGTAGAGCCTGCCTCGCAGCACATAGTCTCCTTGCGCCGAGCTGCCAAGCTCAGCCACCGACCGGTATTTGCCCGAGGCGCGAAGCTGGCGAATCAACATGTCTTTTACCATCTGCACGGGCGGCTCGACCCACTGGTGGTACGGGTAAGTGCCAATCTCATTCGGCCCGGTACGATACACAACAGGTTCATCTTCCAAAATTTCAGGAGCGCCGATGCGGCCAATGAGCACCGTAACAGGGTACACGCTTGTGGATGGCTCGGGCGCCGGCGGAAGCTGCAAGGTATAGTACCGGATAGGACGCCCGCTGCCGCAGCCATCGAGAGCTGCACTCACAAGCATGACAAGGATGAAAAGGCCCATTCGACGCATCGGCATCACCGCTCTTCCCTATCTCTCACCGGGCTTGCGCTCCCGGGGATTGTCGGCACGAATCAGCGTGTAAGGCCGGTGCTTTACGGTCTCGGTAAGCTCTCTCAGTTGTTGGGTAGTTATCCGGACATTCTCAAGTGTCTGGTCAATGTTGTCGGCATTATAGTCCAGTGTCCGGTCGAGCTGATCCATGACGGAAGATGCGGTGAGCAAAGTCTGCCTCAACTCGATGACCGACGCTCGCAGATCCGGCCGGTTATCAAGCACCATCGCGTCGATGTGGGCTAGGGCGTCGTTGGCTTGCGCCATGGTCTTCTTCAAGTCGTTGAGGAGCGGCGTAAGCCGGGCGCTGGCCGTCTGCAAATTGTCCAGAGTTGCCGAGAGCTTGGGCCGGTCCTCCGCGAGCATGGAACTCACGCTGCCCAGGGATGCGCTGATGTTGGCGCGATTGCGATCGTTGAGCAGGTCGTTGGTGCGAGCCACGGTCACCTGCAGCTCGTCAAGACGCTGATTCAACTTCTCCAGCGCCTGCTGGGCCATGGGCTCGAGCTCGCCCGCCATATCGCTGAGGTCGCTAAACGAGACCGCTTCCGACGATTTCACCACGCTGCCGGGCGCGGCTAACGCCGTCTGGCGAGTGCCGGTGGTCAGTTCCAGGTAGTTGTCGCCCAAAGCGCCCAGGCTCGTGATCTTCGCCACACTGTCCACCTTCAGCGGGATATCGCGGGCCACGTTGAAGTCGATTTCGATGCGGGTCGAGTCCTCTGGATCTATGCGGACCGCTTTTACTGATCCTGCCTTCATACCGCCGAACCGGACCACGGCCCCCGATTCCAGCCCACCCCCGAATTTGAAATAAGCCCGGTGAGGGATACGGCCGCGGCTGAAGGCGCCCGCCATGGAGAGCGCCGTGGCGACCAGCAGAGCGGCGGCGGCCAGCACGAACAATCCAACCCATACCTGCTCGCCCCGCGAATTCATACTTGATCTCCCTGCCTCAACGCCGGCCCCCTGCTCCACCGGCAATAAACCGTTTCGGCGCTCATCGCGGTCCTTGCCTAGCCAAGGACTCCGGCGGGCGCATTGTCTTTCTATCTTCGGTCAGCATCCGCAAGTAATTGAGCTCGTCTTCCACTTGCGGCTCTGGCACGCGGTCCAGGAACTGGCGTACGCGCGCGTTGGTGCTGGCGGCGAGTTCCTCTTTGGCGCCGGCCATGACGAGATTGCCACGGTCGATCAGAATCATGCGGTCCGCGATCAGGAACGCGCTGGCCAGTTCATGTGTGACCACTACCATCGAGATGGTATAAGCCTTCTTCAGTTCAAGGATCAGCTCGTCGATGCCGGCGGCAATGATGGGATCGAGTCCGGCGGAGGGCTCGTCAAAAAAGAGGATTTCCGGGTCCATCGCCAGCGCGCGCGCCACCGCGGCGCGTTTCTTCATGCCGCCGCTCAGTTGGGCGGGCATGAAGTCCTCGAAGCTCGCCAATCCCACCTGCTCCAGCTTGATCCGCACCATGATTTCGATGGTTGACTCTTCGAGATGAGTATGCTCGCGCAGCGGCAAGGCCACATTATCTCCCACCGTCATGGAGCCGAAAAGGGCTCCACCTTGGAAAGACACGCCCATCTTTTTTCGAATCGCGTCCAACCCCCGAGCCGAGGCCTGGGCGATGTTCACACCCTTGATCCACACCTCTCCGCCACCCGGTTTTTCCAGCCCGACCAGCGTCCGCAGCAACGTGCTCTTGCCCGACCCGGAACCGCCCAGAACCACCAGCGTTTCGCCGCGCCGCACGTCGAAGCTGATCCCGTGCAAGATCTCACGCTCGCCATAGCTGACGCGGAGATTCACCACCGAGATCACCGGACGCTCAGCTTCCGCAACAGACTCACTCATAGATTGCCCCAGCAGCCTTTCATCCCGAGCATGTCAGGATCAAGCGCCGTTTGTGAGATAAAAGAGGGCCGTAAACACCAGATCAACCAGAATCACCAGAAAAATCGACTTGACCACTGCCGCTGTGGTGGAGCGCCAAACCTCTTCGGCGCCGGCTCCGGTCGAAAAGCCCTCCTGGCAGCCGACGGCGGTGATGACCACAGCGAACAGGGCGCTCTTCGCCAGACCGGTGGAAAT
>JBOGJY010000536.1:0-5384 GCA_050745325.1 Terriglobia bacterium | reverse complement strand
GGTTCGGGTTTTTCAGCGCCTGCTAAATCCTTCATTGCGCGAAGGGGTTTCTTGAGCTATCTCAAGCGGCAGATTTTCGCGCTTCAGGAATTCACATACCTCACGGCGCGGGCTTTCAAGAATGCATTCAGCCCGCCCCGCTACTACACCGACACCCTCATCCAGATGGACGTGATGGGCGTCGGCTCGCTGCGCATCGTCCTGCTCATCGGCTTCTTCAGCGGATTCGTGCTTGCGCTGCAAACCTACCGCACGCTTCAGACATTCGGCGAAGTTTCATTGCTGGGCGAGGCCGTGGCCATCGCCATCGTCCGCGAACTCGGGCCCGTTTTCACCGCGATCGTTGTGGCGGGGCGCAACAGCTCTGGCATTGCCTCAGAAATCGGCTCCATGCTGGTGAGCGAGCAGATTGACGCGCTGCGCGCGCTCGGCACCGACCCTCTACGCAAACTGGTTTCTCCGCGGCTTTACGCGACGCTGATCACGCTCCCACTGCTCACCATTCTTTCGGATTTTGCGGGCATCCTGGGTGGCGCTACCGTAAGCGCCAGCATCGCCAAAGTCAGCCAGGCCCAGTACTGGACCGTTGCCTATCAATCCCTCACCCTTCGCGACCTCACCCAAGGGTTGATCAAGCCCATTCTCTTCGGTGTGATCATCTCGATTGTGGGCTGCTATTACGGTTTGAGAACCGAGGGCGGCACAGAAGGAGTGGGCCGGGCCACAACGCAAGCGGTGGTCGTCGCTTCGGTGCTGACCATCGTCGTCGACGCTGTCCTCACACGCTTCTTGATCGCCATCAATTTTGCGTAAAGCTCCGGCGGCGCACTGTAGCGGCGGCCTCTGGCCGCCGGGTTTTAAATAGTAAAGACCGGCGGCCAGAGGCCGCTGTTTTTTGCATTGGCAAGGCGCATTAATCTGCTCCTCACCCGTCCCGGTACGCGAGGCCGGCAATCGTTCGCTCAAGGATGGCCGAGCTTCCATTCGATTTGCGCGAGCACGCCGCCCAGGATTTTCGCGTCATGGTTTGAAAGGCGCCGCTCGATCAGCATCCGGCGCAGCTTGGTCAGCGTGACCGCGCGGCTTTTGGGCTTCAGATAACCCACGCCATCAAGCACCCGCGCTGCCCGCTCGAAAAGGTGTTCGAGCGACTGGAAATTCGCCGGCGCCGAAACACGGGCGCGAAGCGCAGTTTCCGGGTTCTTCCCCTCCCTCGCGCTGTCACCGTCACAGCAAGCGCGGGCAATCTCATAACAGCAGACAGCCACAGCCTGGCCGAGATTCATTGACGGGCAGCGCGGGCGGGTAGGAATCCGCGCCAGAACGTGGCAGTAGCTCAGATTCTCATTCGAGAGGCCGGTCTTTTCCGATCCAAACAGGATTGCTGCCCGCGCGCCGCGTCCCGGCTGCGCCTGTCTGGTCATCTCCTTCACCCATGACGGAAGATCATCCAGGCTCACCAGCTCGCGGTCAAGCGTCCGCCGCTGGCCTGACGTAGTACCCACAACCAGCGTTCTATCGCCCACCGCATCGGCCAGGCTCCCGGCCAGGCGGGCGGCGCGGACAATCTCTTCCGCGCCCACAGCCGAGCGCGTCTCGCGCCAGACCGGCGGATGTGGTTCAACCACCATCAGGTCGGTAAAGCCAAAATTCGCCATCGCGCGAGCCGCAGCGCCGATGTTCAGCGGATTGCGTGGCCGCACCAAAACCACCCGCCAGTTGAAGCCTTTCGCGCTCATCGCCTCAAATTGTAGCAGAGGGGCGCGAGAAGCGGGCAGGATGCAACCAACTGGTAGTGACTCAGTTTGAGGGTAGAGGCGGCTTCATGCCGCCACAATATGGCGGGGTAAACCCGCCGCTACGCACGGCCATCACGGCTTGCCGGGCGGCGATCTGGGGGTCTCACCGACGGGCGCCGATGAGAGGATCTTGGTCCTGGATTTGAACTGCTTATAGTCGGTGTACTTGACGATTTCCTTGATGTGAACAGGAGGGCCGCCATCAAAGTAGAGGGTGTCATCGGCTTGAGTGAACGTCGGGAACCAGTATTTCCCGTCGATCTGCTGGCGCCAGGTTGTGAACCGGGGAAAACGGTTGTTCTTGGTTTGCGGCACGATCTGGCCTTCGGCTTTCACAATCTGAATGTCATGGTCGTCGACCCAGACCACTCCCTTGAAATAAAGATGCCCCTTTTTGATCTCCTTGGGCCGCACCGAAAAGACGTAGCACGTGATGTAATCCACATGGACGTGCCCCATGTACTGAACGTCGTATTCCGGCAACGTATCCGTTGTGACGGTAAAGGGCTGGAGGGTGCGAAAAGACTGAATATCCTGCTCGGTGATGCTCACTCGCCTCAAAGTATCTTCAGGAGCATAAGTCACCTGCTCAATACGTTTGCCGTCGGCGCCGAAAAGGATGTCCCAGTCCTGCTCCCAGGAGCCGTCCACGTTGCCATTCGCGTCAATCGTTTCCGCTTTGTTGATCTGGTGATAGGTGTAATTGTCGAGGGCCGTCTCAAAAAGTTTTTCTTTGGCGGCAAATTCTTGAATGATCTGCTGAAGCTGGGCCGCGCTCGGGTCCGGCAGCGGAGCGTTTGAGGCTTCCTGGTTAACCGGAGCGTGAGCAGCAGAGGGGGCCGGCTGGCTACGCGCAACTGGCGGTTTTGCCGCGGGTTTCACCACATTCGTTGCCGGGGGCGCGCCGGACTCATGCACGGGCATTTCTCCCGGCGTCGACGCAGCCTGGGGTAAGGGCGTGGCAGCTTCGGGTGGCGAAGCGGGCGCTTGAGGGGATGCGGGCCGTGGCGGCGCCGCCGCGCCAGGCTGCGCTTTCAGAGCTTCCCTGGCCTTCTCGAACGCTTCGCCGCCCTTTTGCAAAGCGTCGATAACGTCATCGGTTGCGCCATCCTGATAGAACTGTTTTACCAGATCAGGATCCAGCACAAAATCCACGCCGCGCTGGCGAATGAGCAAAATCATCTTCTGAGGGCTGGCCCCGCCGATCAAAAGCAGCGTGACATCATCCGTGCCCAGAGGCTTGGCCTTTGATGTCTGCGCCGATTGCGCTTGCGCCTGGGGCTGCGGTGGAGACGACATCGCCCCCGCTGCCCCCAGTAGAGCCAGCGACACAGCCAGAAGAACGCGCCTGCCGAATCTTTTCTGCCGTGAATCCATAATTATTCAGAGGCTCGCCCTTCCAAACACCTTTTCAGCAACCTGTCACAACCGCACACATCGCAACCGCAGCTTCGTTTAAACTGCGAGCGTTGTATTGCAAAGCCGTAAATTCCTATTTTCTTAGCAACTAAGGAATCTGTCATTCTGAGCGGAGCGAAGAATCTGTTTTTGCCGGTTTACAAGCAGATGTTCGCTCCCTTCAGCATGACATATCCCTTGGTTATGGCTCTGCGAACGCTGCGCTGCAAAGCCATCCCCTTAAGATAGAACCTTGCACGCGGCTTAAAGTTGTCTCACCGCATGAACTATTACCTGGCACGCCGCTTATTCTTCAACCGCGACTGGCGGAGCTTGCGGGGATTGCGCTTGGGTTTCGAGATCTCAAGCGTCACGCTTCCTACCCGCCGCACTTCCCACTCTTTGGACTTAACTTTGTCTTCCATTTTTCTTCTCCTATCAGGTTGGAAATCTTGTAGCGCCGCGTTCGCTTTATAACGCTGCGGGTTTTTCCAGAATCTGAAACCCAAAATCTAAAATTGGAAAAGCCATGGGGTCAAAAGCGGACCCCGCGCCGCAATGGCTCCATCTTCCCGGCTTCCTATACCGCAGTATGGCTCAGCGTCTTGCCGATGGCCTGAGACGCGGCAAGCAGATTTGAAAGCGGCACCAGCCCGCCAACTTTGTAGCGCCCCACTCCCGCGAGGCCCGCTGAGGCAAGGCAACCGCACTCCTTGCAGACCGGGCGTCCGCCCAACTGGCACGGCGTAATGCGGGTCTTGAGATCCGCCGAAACGCAGTTTGTGACCCGCGCAAAAACACATTCTGCGGGAGACTGCGGCGGATTCAAGAAACCTTCGAGCATCTCATTTGTAAAATTGATCTTGGGGAAGATATCCCGCAATTGAATGAGGGTGGAGATGGCCTGCGCTCGGTTGCTGGGGGTAAGCCTTTCTTCGCTTTGCTCTCCCTCTTGCGGCGTGTAGAGGCTGAACCATATTTTCCGCACCTCCGGCCGGCCGGACCAGAAGGCCGCAAAGGTTCGAACGTAATCGCGCCGCTCGAGTTGCTGCCGGGTGATGGTGCAGTGCACCAGCACCTGATGCCCGGCGATGTGTTTCAATATCCTGTCGTAGGTTGCGGGCGCGCGGCGCTTGTCGTGCTCCGGCTGCAGCCCGTCAATCGAAACCGAGAGATGCAGGTTGGGAAGCTTCCGCCATTCGATAGGAATGGGACGCACGGCGCTCGTGACCAGTTGAACCTCAAGCTTCATTTGGTTGAGAATCGGAAGCAGGACGCTCAGCTCGCGGTAACGGACTAGCGGCTCGCCACCCACGATCGAGAGATGAACGGGCCGGAGGCGGCGGATGAGATCGAGCGCTCCGTTTACCAGAGCATCGCCCTTGAGATCACTCAAATTGCGCAGCGAGCCGATTCCACCGAGGTGCTCCGGATCAAAAGCGTAACAGCCAGGGCAGCGTAGCGGGCACTCGCGCGTGATCTCGATCGATAGCAACGGTCTCCGCCCGCGCAGGATGCCCCTCCAAGCCGGAATTACGTCTTTTTTTGTCATGGGTCTCCTCGGGGACTCACCCTCAAAACGGCAACACTTTCATCGTAGAACATGGAGGGATATGTGTCCAGGAAGCCCGCCATCCGGTAGTGGGCAGGATGTAGAAGCGGCTTCGCGTCGCCAGTTGAGCCGCCATCGACCCGATAAACTCGCCGCGAGTGTCGTGGCGCCGAAGGCGGGGTAAGGGCCGCTCGGTCCCAAGGCTTCCGCCCTGGGCTACCTTCTTCCGCCCCTGACGGGGGCTCGAAGCCGGGCGTGGTTGTAGCGGCGCGCCAAAAACGCGATAACGACCCAAAACACGCCAAAACGTGAATGGACCGAACCGGGAAAGGCCTGTATTTTGGTTTTTAGCCCGATCACGAACCGGACCCAAACCAGTGAAAATGGCGCCTTTTGCACTCAAAGCGGAGAAAAGCTCCGGCTGAAGCTTCAATCGCCTTTGTTTTATTACAAATACGCCCAGTTCGTGCGAAAATTGACTTATCCCATTCATATTCAATCGGTTGACGGGAATGGACCGCGCCAAAAGTCCGGTTCGCGCCGGATCGTGTTACTAACTATCCTTTATTTTCAATAGCTTACAAAAAAGTAAAACAATCCTTTTTTTATTTTTTAACCCTCTCGTGCCCCACTTC
>JBOGJY010000535.1:0-14885 GCA_050745325.1 Terriglobia bacterium | reverse complement strand
TACTTTTTGAAAGCCGGCGGCCAGAGGCCGCCGCTACAGTTGTAGTTGTCACACAGGCTTTTACCCGGTTCGGCAGAAGGAGTTGGTAACGCGATGGGATCATTTGGATTTGGGCTGAATATCAATACGCAAGGCCTTGGGCTCAATCAAGGCCTGAATGTCCAGCAAACCGTGGCGGCCCTCGTGACCGCCGCCGAGCAGCCGCTTACCCAGCTCCAGAACGAAAAGGCGGCTTACACAAACCAGCAATCCGCCGTGAGCAGCATCAACACGCTGCTCGGTAACCTGCAAACCGCCGTTCTGGCGCTGCAGGATCCTGCGGGCGGGCTTAACGCTACTGCCGCGACATCGTCGAACAATAACGTTGTGACGGCCGCCTCCACCCCGGGAGCCCTATCGGGCGCCCATTCCGTTACCGTAACTTCTCTCGCCACAACGTCAACCTACGATACCAACCCGCTGGCGTCGGGCACGACGCCCCTTACCGCCGGGTCATTTACGCTGCAAGTGGGGTCAGGATCGCCGGTTACGGTAAACGTGAGCAGCGCAAACAACAACGATACGCTGAATACGCTGGCGACTTACATCAATAGCCAGAATTACGGCGTCACGGCCAACGTTATTACGGACGCGAACGGCGCGCGGCTCGGTCTTGTTAGCAACACGAGCGGAGCGCCCGGCAATCTCAGTGTTACCGGCAACACCACCAATCTGACCTTCAATCAGACCGTCGCCGGGGCGAACTCCGTCATCAATGTGGACGGCGTCCCGCTCAACACCACGAGTAATATAGTGTCGGGCGCCATTTCGGACGTCACCCTCAACTTGACGGGAACGTCTGGTACCGCGGTTGCCGTGACCGTCGGCGCGGACACCACTCAGGCCTCGACTCCGATCAACAATTTCGTAACCGCCTACAATGCCGTCGTTCAGGCGATCAACACCCAATTCACTTACTCGCAAGGCGCTACTAGCCAGCCCCCGTTATTCTCGGACGGGTCCCTGCAGTCGCTGCAGCAGTCCCTCTATAACGACACTAACTTTTCGCTGAGCGGCAACGGTAGCATCAGCACTCTGGCGTCTCTAGGCATTACCGTGCAGCAGGATGGCACATTGCAGGTGGACAGCGGAACGCTCGGCAACGCGATCAGCAGCAATCCTGGGGCGGTGCAGAATTTCTTCCAGCAGAATAATGGGACCAATGGTTTTGCCATCAACTTCGGAAATGACTTGTTGAATCTGACCAGTCCTACCAGCGGCCCGCTGTACCTTGACTCAACAGGCATCTCCCAAAACGAGCAGGACTTGCAAAATCAGATCACTGCTTTTCAGGCCAATGTGAACCAGCAGGCGGTGCTCTGGACCCAGGAGTACGCGCAGGTCAATTCCTTGCTGCAAACTCTCCCGCTGGAGATTCAGCAGATCAATGGTGAGCTGGGGAACCTCGGCGGTTCATCGCCATCGTCATCCTCATCGTCATCGTCGTCAGGTTTATAATGATCATGGCAGATCCTCGAAAGGCGTATCGCCAAGCCTCAATCCAGGGAGGAAGCCTTCCTGATGTCTTCATTCAAGCCTACGACCAAGTCACCATTTTGCTGCACTCCGCAGCCAGGGCTATCGAAGTCCGCGACATCGAAAAAAAGACCGCAGATTTGAACCGCGCGCTGGAGATCATTTTCCACTTAAAAGACGCTTTGAACTTTGAGAAAGGGGGCGAAGTAGCCCACACCCTCAACCGGTTCTATAGCCTCATCTGGCGTGAGATCATGAAGGGGAGTGTGAAACTAGACGCCGGGATAATCCGGCAGGCTGCCGGTCATGTCGCCGAAGTCAGAAAAGTTTGGGAGCAGTCGCTCGCCATCAGCGCCGCCATCGCATCCGATGCAGCCAAGGCCGCATCGTCAAACGCGCCTTCCGGAAAACCCAGCTCTGCTGCGGCCTTTTCCACCACTCCCTTGCCAGAGCCCGCCCCGCAATCGGGAAGTTGGACGGCGTAGGCTTCAACCCCTGGCTTTGCGGGTAGCCATCTCTGGCACAGCATCGCCGTTTCAGAGATGGCTACCTGCTGACTCAGACTCATCAAACCAATGGGGCGGGCGCCACCGCGAAGCGGTGGAAGATGAATAGCCGTGGGTGGAACCCACGGGACGTTAACCCTGGTCATCCTCCGGCAACCCCGGAGGGGTTGAATATCGTCAAACCGGCGCATAAGGCGCAATAAGATCGTTAGGTGTTCGGCCCCCTTCAGGGCCGGCTGCCTTCTCCATCCGTGACCGTGGGTTGCACCCATGGCTATTTCTGTTACTCCCCTTCGGGGAGCAGGAACTGCCGCCCCGGAAACTTGACTCGTTTAGCGCAAGTTCGCCGAACCTCGAAGTCTATCGCAGGGTTTCTTCAACTTTCTGAAGAAGGGCTAGCGGCTTAAACGGCTTTAGCAGGAAAGCGGTCCGATTCTCGCTCGACGCAAGGCGCTCGTCAGGGCGCCCGGAAATATAAACCACCTTCATTCCAGGCTCATGGGCGCGCACGGCGCTTACCAATTCGGGGCCGCTCATGGGCGCCATGCGCACGTCGGTCAGCAACAGATCAATCGAGTGGCGCCGGGAGAGTTCGAGCGCCTCTTCTGCGCGTCCCGCCTCAAGAACAGAATAACCGCCGCTTTTGAGAGTGCGGGATAGAATCTCCCGCAGCAGCGGATCGTCTTCCGCCACCAAAACCAACTTCGAGCCGCTTTCAAGGGGATCACCGATTCCAGGGCCATCTTGCTTGGGCAGAGTCTCCCCCAGCGGCAAATAGACATAGAAGGTAGTCCCCGAGCTCAAGCCGCTCTTCAATTCAATGAACCCTCCGCTTTGCTCAACCAGGGCGCGCGCGGTCGGCAGTCCAAGCCCCAAATGCTGGCCCTTGCTGGTGTAGAGCGGGTCAAAGATGCGGCGGCACGTCTCCTTATCCATTCCCGTGCCGGTGTCGGCCACGGCAATCCTCCCCCAAGCGGGCGGGCGCCCGCCAGGGGCTGCGGGACCGCCGTGGGTGTGAGTGATTTCAGCCTGGATGGTGAGACGGCCGCCTTCTGGCATTGCATCCCGCGCGTTAAACACCAGGTTCAAAATGACGCGCGCCACCTGCGCCGGGTCGGCCGCGACGGGAATGGGGTTGCGCCCAACTTTAAGGCGCAATTGAATCCTGTCGCCGGCTAGCAGCCGCAGCGTGCTCTCCATTCTCTCGAGCGCCTGCCCCAGGTCGGCGCTGCGGGAAACACCCGCCCGGCCGGTCGTGACACACTGCTGCATCCAGGCGGCTGAGAGTTCCCCGGCTATCAGGATTCCTTCGAGCGCCTGCCGAGCCTTCGCATCCGCCGCCAGAAAGTTCAACAGGTATTCGGAATTACCAATAACGCCGGACAGGAGGTTATTTACGTCGTGGCCAATCCCCGCCCATAGATTCTCTACCTGGGCGAGGTTTTGGCGAAAGGAGTGGTTCTCCAGAGCGCGGCGGGCTGAAGCGGTGAGCCGCCAGAGATGGCCGGTTGGGACCCAATCCCACGCGCCAGCCTTGAGATACTCCTCAGCTTCATCAGCCGGGACCTTGCCGCTCACGAGGACCCAGGGCAACCCTGGGCCTGCCTCGCGGACCGTGTCGAGGATGCGAGGCGGCGTCCAGCCCGGCAAATCCGGAGATGCCAGGATCACCTGGCAGGCCATGGCGCCGGCCATGCTGCGGAGCGATGGCGCGCCTTCGGCGTATTGCGGCTCCGTCTTAATCCTGGCCCGGTGAATTGCCCTTAAACACGGCTCCCAATCGCGTGGGCTGCCGCCGAGCAGGATGATTCCTAGCCGTTGAAGTTCGGTTTGATTCGCATGGAACAGGGTCATATCGGTCCAGCCGCCGCAAAGCGACCACGCTGACGGTTGCCTCAGAATTTAACATAGAAATGTTAACTAATGAACTAATATCTTCTTCTAAATAACTTACGGTGGTTGCGAACAACGGGCCGCCTCCGCAAACCCGCCGGGCTATTCCGGGGCTAAAGGCAAAATCCCGGAGAAAGAGAACGGCAACCCTGTTATTATCTGCCTACCCGCGGGATTTGCCCACCTAAGCTCAACCAAACCCGGCAAAAATCGCCCAGAGGGTAAATAAAACCGGGCCTGTAAATCTCACAACTGGCTGAATATAAGATGTTTATGTGTACGCGCTGGCTTTGGTCTCCGATCTGCTTAGGTTACGACGGAGCACAAAATGGATAGTGGATACTATGCGGCGTTGACGGGTCTGGTGGCCAAGTTTGACGCACTCGACGTGGCCGCCAACAATCTAGCCAATAGTGGAACCACAGGATATAAGACGCAGGAAGACTTCTACCGCACCTATAGCGCCACCCTGGGCAGCCAGGACGTGGGCGCGCTTAACCAGGCGGTAAACAACTACGGCGTGCTCGGCGGGGCAAGCACGAACTTGCAGGAAGGCCCTATCGAAACCACCGGAAACGCGCTGGACCTCGCGCTCCAAGGGCCGGGGTTCCTGGTGGTAAAGACCCCGGCTGGCGACCGGTATACGCGGAATGGCAGCCTTCACGTCAACGCCGCGGGCATTCTCAGTACCCAAAGCGGTGACCCTGTGATGGGTCTCATTCCCAAACCGAAAGGCAAACCTGGCGAAGGTCCCATTCATATTCCCAAAGGCACGATTGCCATTGGTCCGACGGGGCTTATCTCGGTGGATGGAGCTGTCGCCGGCGAGCTGAAGATCGTGGAATTCCCCAAGGCGACACATCTCTCGCTCGACGGCAACGGCTACTACAGCGCGCCCGCCTCAGCCGAGACGCCGGCGGCGGATCCCGAGGTAAAGCAGGGCGCCCTCGAGGCGTCGAATGTGAACCCGATGTCAGAGATGGTCAGCTTGGTTCTTCTGCAGCGCGAGTCCCAGATGCTGCAAAATGCGGTCTCAGCCTTCGACAAAGGGTTTGATGAACCCGCGATTACCAGCCTTGCGATCGTGCAATAAGTTTGAAAAAAACTGCGGCGGGACGCCGCACCCGTAAGGAGAAAAAATGTTTCGAGCCCTTTACACCGCCGCGAGCGGAATGAACGCCCAGCAACTGAACCTGGAAAATATCGCCAATAATCTGGCCAACGCCAATACGGCCGGATTTCGCTCCCGTCAACTGCAGTTCGAGGACCTCATGTATCAGAACGTTGTGGTCCCCGGGTCCGCGATGACGCAGCAGACAACTATCCCGGCGGGCATGCAACTCGGCTTGGGAACACGTCCGGCGAGTTCTGAGGTCAATATGACGCCGGGCAACCTGACGTCTACCAGCAACCAGCTTGACGTAGCTATTCAGGGCGACGGCTTCTTCCAGGTGCTGACGCCGACGGGGACGCTCGCCTACACGCGGGACGGTTCATTCCACCTAAATCAGCAGCGGCAACTCGTGACGGATGACGGCAATCCCATCCAGCCCGCCATCACCGTCCCTGCCAACGCGACCAGCGTGAGCATTGGGCAGGACGGCACGGTAAGCGTTCAGGAGCCCAACCAGACGCAATCCGCCCAGGTAGGCAGCATTCAGCTCGCGCTGTTTCCAAACGCCGGCGGCCTGCTTAACATCGGCGGAAACCTATACGTTCCCACAACCGCTTCGGGCGACCCGCTGGTAGGCACGCCGGGTAGCGCCGAAGGGCTGGGGACCTTGCAGCAAGGAATGATCGAGCAGTCTAACGTCAGCGTCGTGCAAGAATTTGTGAACATGATCCTGGCGCAACGCTCCTACGAGGCCAATTCCAAGGTGTTGCAGGCTGGGAGCCAGATGCTGCAGCAACTTAACAACATTACGTAAGGCGGGAGCCTGACGATGCGTTTCCGGTTCATTGCGATCATCCCGGCGCTCTTCCTGGCAGCCTCGTTTGCAGCGGGCGGACAGCCTCCCGAGGCGGCGCAGGCCGGTCCGGCGGAGCGTACGCTTCTTGAGAGCCGTGTGATTCTCCATTCCGCGACGTTCACCTTGGCGGACCTGTTGCCGCGCTCGGCGTCTTCCGCGTTACGCCAACAGGCTGCCGCAGCGCCCTTAGGAGCGGCCCCACAGCCCCCGATGACCCGGGTAATCTACCGTCAGCAATTGCAATTTCTCCTGCAAGACCGCAAGCCGTTGCTCGCAGAAGTCAGAATTCCAGCCGAAATCAGCATCGAGAGATTTCACCGGGTCATTACCAAAGAAGAGGTTATCAGTGCAATTCAACAGGCTTTGGGGGGTGGGAAAGACGGGAGCAAAGGCGCCTTAAGTCTTGCGGATCTCAACCATCTTGATTGGACGGCGCCGGTTTACGTAACAGGAGACGACTCTGGCCTTCGGGTCATCAGAATCGAATCCGACCCCGCACGGCACGAAACGCGCTTTCGCCTGTGGACTTCCAAGGAACCCCACAACCTTCCGTTTAGCGTCACCGTACCCAGCCCGGTTAAGCTGCCGGTCCTGGTTGCGAAACACGTCCTTGCTCCGGGTGAGATTGTTTCGGCGACGGATTTCGCCATAGAAATGCGCCCGGCGGCGCAGGATCTGAGCCATCAGGCCACGGCCGGCAGCCTTGCGGGTCTTGAGGCGCGCTCCGCCATTCGCTCTGGCCAGCGGGTTGTTCAGGATGACTTTGGGCGGGCAGTGCTCGTAGAGCCAGAGACGCTCGCCACCTTGATTGTCCGGGGAAGCGGATTCCGGATCAAAACGATGGTTACACCGCTACAACAAGGCGTTCTCAACCAGGAAATCCGGGTTCGAAATACGGAGAGCCGCCAGGTAGTGGAAGCCCAGGTGATCGGGCGCGATTTACTGCTAAAGACCCGGTAGAGAAGGAATGAGGATAGCGTGACGACACCCAATTCTGCAAAGTGGCTGGCCGCCGGCTGGATCATCCTGCTGCTCATGACTCCGGCATGGACCTACGCGAAGAAGAAAAAGAAACCGGCGCCCGTTACCTTCCAGCAAAGCCTGGACGCCTATATGCGCCAAGCCCAGCAAGCCGTCTCCAACCCGGCGCCCACCACGGGTAGCATTTGGAATCCTAACGGCCCGCTGGCCCAGCTTCCCCGGGACGACAAGGGTTACCGGCTGGGGGATCTTGTGACTATTGACATCATCGAGCAAACCACCGCGCAGTCGAGTGGGAACGTCAAAACTTCGCGTACCTTCAACGCCGATTCGGGAATTAGCTCGCTGTTCGGCCAGATCGGGCCTGCCGCCGGCATCAATAACATCTTTTCACCCCATTCGGATAGGGCGCTCAATGGCCAGGCGCAGACGCAGAGCTCCTCCTTACTTACCACGAATGTGGCGGCCACGGTGGTGGGCGTTTTGCCCAACAATTACTTGGTGGTTCAGGCCACGCGGACGGTCGAGGTGGACAGTGAAGAGCAGCAAGTGGTCCTCCGGGGCATCGCCAGGCCTTCCGACATCGGCCCGGACAATTCGGTCCCTTCCACCGCGCTTGCCGACTTGAGCGTTCAGGTCATCGGAAAGGGCGTCATTACGGATGATACGCGCCCGCCGAATAAGATTATCAGGGCGATTTTAAGAGTTGTAGGGTTCTGAGGAATCAAATGCACACACGAAGACGGTGGTCTTCTTTTCTTATGTCCGCAATCCTTGTCTGCCCACTCGTGGCCTATGCAGGGCAAGTTCAACTGTCGTCATCGGCACAATCGACGCCTGTGCCGATCGAGCCTGCGTCTTACACGCCGCCTCATCATCAGGTGAAGGTTGGAGACATTACCAGCGTGGAAGGCGTGCGCGACAACTACATCATGGGTTATGGCCTGGTCGTGGGCCTGAACGGCACCGGTGACGGCCAGCAAGACCTCTTCCCCGTCCAAACGCTCATTGACATCCTACAAAAAATGGGGGTCCAGGCCCCAGCGAAGTCGGTCATCACACGGAATGTCGCATCGGTCTTCGTAACCGCTTCACTGCCTCCTTTTGCGCACCCCGGAACGCGCATCGATGTAAACGTGGCTTCAACGGGTGACGCCCGCAGTCTGCAAGGCGGAGAACTGCTTATGACGCCGCTTTACGGGCCGGACGGCCAAGTCTTTGCGGTGGCCCAGGGTCCGCTGATGCTCGGCGGATATACGGCGGGGGCTAATGGAAACGTCGTAACCATCAATCATCCCACCGCCGGACGCATCCCGATGGGGGGTCTCGTTGAACGCGAGACGTCTCTCAACTTAACCCAGCTCAAGACCCTCTCCCTGCTGCTGCATGACGCGGATTTCATGACCGCCGAAAATGTATCGAACGCCATCAATCAGAATTTCGGAACACCCATTGCCGTGGCGGTGGACAGCCGCCAAATCAGCATTCAGCTTCCCGGCGGTGGCGCCGGGTCCATCCCCCGGCTTCTGGCCCGTCTCGAAGCCATTCCGGTGGTAGTCCACGAGCGGGCAAAGGTAGTTCTTGACGAGCGGACCGGAACGGTGGTGCTGGGCGGAGGCGTGAACCTGGGCGCCTGCTCTGTCTTCCACGGAAACCTTGCCATTCAGATCACGACGCAATACCAGGTTTCGCAGCCTACCCCTTTTTCGAACACCGGGACTACGCAGGTCGTGCCGCAAACCACCGTCCAGGCGCACGAGGCTAATGCCCGCCAGATACAGCTCGGTGAGGGCGCAACGGTCCAGGATCTTGTGAACGGACTCCAAGGGATAGGCTCTACCGCGCGCGATATTATTGCCATCGTCGAAGCCATGAAGGCCGACGGCTGCATGCAAGCAAGCGTGGAGGTGATGTAGTGAGCGCGCCAGCTCTGCCAGCGGTAGGAAGCCTTTGGACGCCACGCGCGGCGGCGCCCGCCCCGAATCCGGATTCGAGCCCCCAGGCCCGGAAGCTCTACAAGGAGTGCCAGCAATTCGAGGGAATCCTGATTTCAAACCTTTGGGGTGAAATGGAACAGGGCGTGGGCATGTCTGACACGGGTGATGATCCAGGAGCCGCAACGATGCAAGGTTTGGGCATTCAATCCGCGGCGATGGGCCTCGCTTCCACTGGCGGTCTCGGGATCGCCCGCATGATCTATCAGGAATTGGCGCCCAAACTTTCCCACGTGTTCCACGCCCAGGCTTCAGGGGCGTCGGGAAAGGGCGCTTAGGCAATTAAAGCTTTCTTAAGCCTGGCCGATAAGCGCATTGTTAGGTCGGCCAGGAGGATTCACCATGAATATCCGATTTCCGGATGCAGCTTCTTCCAATTCGAAAGTTGAAAACCAAAATCCGGCTCGAGGCGCCAACACCGGCTCAACGCAAGCGCCGGGAAATGCTGGCGTTTCACAGGGGACTTCGGAAGTCTCACTGAGTCAGACTGGGGTGCAAGCTCTGAAGGCCCAGCTCGCTAACGTGCCGGATATCCGGCAGGAGCGCGTGCAAACCTTGCAGAAGGCAGTCGAAAATGGCAGCTACAAACCCAGCAACCAGGAAATAGCTTCGGCGATTCATGCGGACCTCTTTGGCGCCCCGTCTAATACGGGGTCGTAATGGCGGCTTTGGTGTAAAGGGAGCCACGGTTTATGGCGGATTTTTTCAATCCGGCAACCCTGCCCATTCCGCCGGCGGCGCAAGCCATTGAGGACCGGCGTTACGCCGAGTCAGGGCCTCAGGCGAAGCGGAAGCCGGTGGTACGGAAGCCGGAGCCGCCGCGCGAACCGCAGGCCGAAGAACCCGAAGACGGCCAGCCGAAGCACGCGCTGGACCTCGACGCGTGACCTATGGGCAAGGAAAACTCTCAACTCACCTCGTTACTTCGCAGACGCCTCCACGCGCTCGAATCCCTCTCAAGTGAAATCACCGCGGGCCAGGAAGCTTGCGTCGCGCTCGATCTCGAAGGTCTTGAGACTCACGACCGGCGGAAGGAATGTCTGTGCGCCGAACTGGGCCGCATCGGCCTCGAAATCGGCGCGCTTCAACAAAGCCCGGCTCATCGGGAATTGTTTCAAAGCTTCGCGGGCCGCGCCAAGGGATCCCCTTCGGGTTCAGAAACGCTCCGGCGCCTGTGGGAAGATTCAGAGGCCGCGCGCGCTGAAGCCGGCCGCCGCAACCAGATTTACGCGGAGTTTCTCCGCCGGGCGCGTTCCACCGCCGGCATCATGATGAATGTGATCTCGCACTGCCTGGGGGTCTACCCTTCCGAAATTTTTCCACCTTCCACACCATCACCTTTTGAGAGGAGCGTTTAACCCGTGGGCGGTCTTTCAGGAACTCTAGGCATCGCAACGAATGCTCTGATCGCCGATCAGGGGGCGCTTGAGGTCTCTGCCAATAACATTGCCAACGCCAATACGCCCGGCTATACGCGGGAACGGGCCAATTTGGTCGAGCAGGCCCCCGTACAGATCGGAAGTCTTCTTTATGGCCAGGGCGTGATCCTGCAGAACATCCAAAGCATCCGCGACCCCGTTCTCGAGCTGCGAATTCAGCAGGAAACTTCCAACCAGGGGCAGCTCACCGGGTTCACGGGCGGCATGAACCAGGTTCAGGCGCTCTTTAACGAGACACAGGGCGTGGGACTGCAGAATGTGATGAGCCAGTTTTTCAACAGCTTCCAGTCGCTCTCGACCGACCCTTCCAGTGTCCCGCTGCGCCAGGGCGTGCTGACCGCCGCGGGGAACCTCACCAGCGCCTTTCACGAAGCTTCAAGCAGCCTGACGCAGGTTCAACAGGGGCTCGACCAAACCGTTGGTCAGGATGTTTCCCAGGTGAACCAGCTCACTTCGCAGATCGCGCAGCTTAGCGGGCAGATTGACTCGCTCCAGTCCCTGGGCCAGGGCCCCGGGACGCTCACGGACCAGCGGACGCAGTTGGTGAACCAACTCTCGAACCTCATTGGACTTTCGGTGACCAATAGCGCGAGCGGAAACTATACGCTGTCCACGCAGGACGGCTCCCTGCTGGTGGTGGGTAATCAGAGCTTTGACTTGCAGACGAAGCTGAATCCTGGAACCGGAATGCAGGATATTTATGCCAACGGGAATGACATTACCACGACCGTTACGAACGGCAAATTGGGAGGCCTTATTCAGGCGCGGGACACGTCCATCCCCGCCGCCCAAACCGCGCTTGACACACTTGCCTATAACCTGGCGAGCGCGGTGAACACACAGAACGCCGCGGGATCTGACCTTTCAGGAGCGGCCGGCGGTAACCTTTTTGCGCCCCTCGCGGGCGTGACCGGCTCCGCTGCGCAGATTTCCCTTGCCATCACCGATCCCTCGAAAATCGCCGCCAGCTCGGATGGAACGGCGGGAAGCAACGGCAATGCGCTTTTGCTGGCGGGCATCCAGAATCAGCCCGTGGTGAGCGGAGAGACGGCGACCGACTATTACGCAACCCTGGTGAACAGCGTGGGCAACCAGGTGTCCGCTGCGAATACGCAGCAGCAAGCCGAAGGGGCCCTGGTGCAGCAGTTGCAAAATCAACTGACGTCGGAGTCCGGAGTCTCCATCGATCAGGAGGCGTCGAACCTGGTTCTCTACCAGCAGGCTTATAGCGCCTCGGCGCAGGTCGCGCAGATGGTGAATCAGCTCATCCAGCAGACTATTAATATGATTTGAAACGCCGGTATGAATATCCTGCGGCGTTGATTGATCGGGGCGGCCAGGAGGAGCGAACGCGCCGCACTGAAATCTAGCGAAGCTTTGTCTCGAACTGACGAACCGTGGCCTCCTCACCCGTCCCGCTATGCGGGCCACCTTCTCCCCCACATGGGGGAGAGGGGAAAATCAAGTAGATAACAGCCCTCTCCAGCGTGCGGGAGAGGGGGAACCGCGAAGCGGTGGGTGAGGGCCTGAACGCAATCGAGCACGAATAGCGCAACGAACTTCTGTTGAATGAACCAGGAAGTCCAGCGGTTAACGCCAGGCTGAACGCGGCTACAAATAAGGCGGTTTTAACATGGGACTAAGAATTGCTCCAAATCTCTATTCAACCTTGCTCAGCGCGGTCAGCGCGGACCGGAACCGGCTCAACACCGACTTGCAACAGGTCTCAACCGGGCAAGCGGTCAACCAGCCGTCGGATAACCCGGCGGGCACGGCGGCGCTGATCGAAAACAAGACTGAGGCGGCAAACATCGATCAGTTTACGCAAAGCATTTCGACCGTTCAGGGATCGCTGCAAACTGCGGATACGGCGCTGGGATCGGTGGTCAACAGCCTCAACCAGGCCTTATCGATTGGAACCGAAGGAGCCAGCGGAACGAATTCCCCAAGCGAGCTGCAGGGGCTGGCGCAGCAGATTTCAGCCATCCAGCAAACCGTCCTCGGCCTTGCCAACACGTCTTACCAGGGCACTTACCTCTTTGCGGGAACCAAATCCACCGCTGAGCCCTACGTGGCGAACGCCCTCGCGCCTTCGGGCGTGACTTACAACGGCAACGCGGGCACGAACAACGTCGATGTGGGGCCGGGCCAATCCGTTACCACCAACCTTCCTGGCAGCAGCATCTTTAATGGCGCCGGATCGGACGTATTTCAGGCCCTCCACGATCTCAGCACGGCGCTCTCGACGAACACCAACATCCCAACCGCGCTCAGCGGGCTGGAGAGCGCCTTCAACAACGTCAACAGCCAGCGCACATTCTACGGAAACACGCTCGATCAATTAAGTTCGGTTAATGGCAACCTCACCCAAGAGCAGCTCACCCTGACCCAGCAGCTCAATACCCTGATCGCCGCCAATCCGGCGACGGCCGCCTCCAATCTCGCCCAGGACGAAAACACCCTGACTGCCGCGCTCCACGCTTTCGGCAGTATTTCGCAGAATACCCTGCTCGATTATCTCAAGTTATAGCGGCGCATCATTTGGGCCGCCTGGCTGGGCCTAACTTTGGCCGACCTGGGCCTAAACGGGCTTGCCCGGCCTGCCCTTGTAGCGCCGCGTTCACCTTGCAACGCTGCGGTTTTTGCCATTGGAACTGCCGCAGGGTCAAGAGCGGCCCCAGTTTCATAATGGCGCTACAACTTATGTGTATCCGGCTTGGCCCCTTGGATTAAAGAAAAAAGCGGGAATTGCCGATAGATTAGACATCTTTCGGTGCGGGGCCAGCAAGCCATCGCAAGGCTGGTCAGAATTTTGAGCGGAGGCGATGTATGGGTTTCCCTTTGGCTCCTGTGGGCGCTGCCCATTCGTTCATCCCCGGTAATGAAAACTTGCCGGACAAAGGGCACAACCAAGCTTATCCCGTGCGTTCCCGGCGTCAGTCTGAGTCCCGCAATTCCGGAGAAGTTCCGCGAGACGCGCCCGCCGCGCAATCCTCAACTTCCGCTTCAGACAATACCGGCGCGAGTGGGGGCTTCTATCAAGTCGCCGCCGGTCTGGTCTTGCAACAGCAGCTTTATTATCTCGGAACAACAGGCTCCGCAGTGGCTAATCCCGCAGCCGGGGCGAATCAAACCACCTCTGACGCTAACGCTGGCGATGTTCCGGCTAGCGGAGACTCAACCGCCACATCCACCCCTTCGCCGGGCAACACCAAAGCACTCGGCGCAGCCGGCGTTGCGGCGGCCGGAACCACAGCGGCAAGCCAAGCTTCAAGCGCGCTGCAGCAGGAAGAGGCTCAGTTGCAACAGGCGCTTCAGGATCTTGGACTGAACCCTCCCGCCGCGATTCAGGAATTTATGCAGGCCGCGCAGCTTCTTGCCGAGGTGGCTCCCGGAATGTTTCAGGAATTCGTCAGCAACGTGACTCAGCTTGCCGAGGCTGCTGAACCCACGGTGGCGGCAAGCCCGGCATCGGGAGCAGCGGCCGGCGCCACCGGCGCTGCAGGGCAAGCGCCCGCCGCAGGCTCAGCATCCAACGCTGGCGCGCCTCAAATCCAATTCGAGGTTGGCTCCATCCAGGTGACGCAAGCCGAGGTCTCGATTACGCCTAATCAAAATGGCGGCGAAACCTTGAGCGTTGCGGCTCAATCTGAAACCGCCAGTTTCGCGGAGCTCCAACTGGGTTCCCCGGCGCCAACGTCGGCTTCCACTTCTTCAGCCACGGGAAACGCAGGCGCGGAGAACGCCAAAACTCCAGCCCTCAGCGCAACAGCCTGAAGTGGCAGGGACTGATCGCTTGCCCCTCGTCCCTCGTCCCATGACTCTCGCCCCTATCTTGTGAGTTTGAGCGCGTTACACCAAGCCAGGGCTTCGCTGATTTGCCGGGTGTCCCCCACCAGTTTGTTGCGCCTCTCCTCTGCATAAGCTTCGAGCGACAGCATAAAACTTCTGAGGCTTTCAAGGTGCGCCGCATAGAGCTTGACTTCTTCCCGCGACGCGTCGTCGAGGCTGTCGATGGGCGCTGAGGCTCCAATCGACCGCCCCACTTTTTGAATCGTACTCGAAAGCGCCGCCAGTTGACGCTCAACCCCGCCCAGCCGGACCACAGCTTCGCCCTTCACCGGGAAAAAATCAGAGACCTCCGACAAAAAGCTCGAAAGCTCGGCGTTGGCGGCGCGGACTAAATTGAGGGATTCGGAGTTCATAATTTCCTCTACCCCGGCGCTGATCCTGCCCCGCCGGACCGCTTTCATCGAATACCGGATAAATCCCGGTTGAACTTCGTACGAACCCATTTTACTCCTGCGCTGCGCTTGTTTCATTCCGCTTCGACCTTGAAAGTGGGGTGGGGAGCAAGAAACCGTCCCATTTATCCCATTTGTCTCAAAATTCTCAAAGTGGTCTGATATGTTGAGTGAGGGCCTTGTAGATTCTCTCTTGAATTTCAAGAGATTTTTATATTCATGCTGCTGCGCCTGAGGTCGAGGGTGAATCGGCCTGGGCCGGCAGACGAAAGACCTTCGAACCGTCGTAGAGCTGATGATGTTTAAACATACCGAAGATGGCGTGCAGAAGCTTGCGCATGAC
>JBOGJY010000534.1:0-10903 GCA_050745325.1 Terriglobia bacterium | reverse complement strand
CATCTCGTCGGAGTCAAGCTGGCCGCTATTGGGCAGGGGGAAATTCAGCATCAGGTTGCCGTTCTGGCTGACGATATCCGCCAGCATGTCAACCACCGTCTTCGGCGTCTTATATCGGTGCTTGTTGAAAACATTAATGTCGTAATGCCAGCCGCCAATGCAGGTGTCGGTCTGCCAATGAGCGGGCCGAATCTCGTTTGCGAGGCCGCGCTCAAAATCCAGCACGCACGTGCCCACCGCGCAATCTTCCGGCCGCTTGCTGGTATAGACCGCTTCGACCTTCCCGCCGTGCCGTTTGGCGCTGAGGTTGTAAAGATTGGCCACAATGCTGCATCCGTAGTTCTCAAAGGGCAGCGCTCCGTCCGTGTACAGCAGGTCAGGTTGATAGTTGTCCACCAAATCCTTGAGGCGCAGAAACCAGTGGTGTTTCCAGGAATCTGGAATGCCATCATCGTTCCACCCAAACTGCTGGGAAGTGTAGTCGTTTGCCCATTGGGCGCAATTTGCATCATGGTAGAGATCGGCATACGCCGGATCGACTCCGTCGTAAGATACACCCGCGAGCGGACCGGTCCTGTCGCTCCCGTGACTCACGGCGAACCACTTATAGCTGATCCACAAGTGCTCGCTCACGCCAAACTTGAGTCCGTGTTTCAACGCCGCTTTCCGCCACAGGCCGACAACATCCTTATGCGGCCCCACTTTCACCGCGTTCCAGCGGGTATATTTCGAATTCCAAAGATCGAAGTTATCGTGGTGCACGCCCATGCTCATAAAGTATTTCGCGCCGGCCCGCTTATAAAGCCCCATTAAATGCTCCGGGTCGAAGTCAGCGGCTTTCCACTTGGGGCAAAGGTCCTTATAGCCAACCTTGGAGGGATGCCCGTAAGTTGCGACTTGATATTTGTACTGGCGGCTGCCCTGGATGTACATATTGCGGGCATACCAATCGCCTTGCTCCACCCCGGATTGCGGCCCCCAGTGCGCCCATATGCCGAACTTGGCGTCTTTGAACCATTCTGGAATCTGATATTGCTGGAGCGATTCCCGTGTGCCGGCAAAAGGCCCCTTTTCGATTTCAAGCGTGGTCTGCGCCTGCAACTTCCGGCTGAGAGCCAAGGCCGGGGCCGCGCCTGCCAGCAGTTTCATTGCGCTTCGTCTGGTCATTTTCCGCATATCGTTGTTCCTTGTGGCTTGTTTTAGCGGCGCCGGAACACGCCGGCGCCGCAGGAAGAACCGTCACTATAATTGGTAATCTTCCGTAAATCAAGAGAAGGCGGCGAGAGAAAACGGTGATTTGATTTGACAACGCAGGCGTGCTAAGTTTCCCGTAATAACATAGTTCACCTATGTCGCAAGGAGGCTTGATGGCTCGGGATGAGATTCCACCAGGAACGCTCGACATGATGATCTTGAAGACGCTCGGGCGGGGCCGTCAAATGCACGGCTTTGAAATCGCCAATGCTATCCAGCGCCTGTCCGAAGATATCTTGCAGGTGGAAGAGGGATCACTCTACCCCGCTCTGCAACGAATGCTGATTAAGGGATGGGTGAAGGCAAAGTGGGGCGCCACTGCGGAGAATCGCCGCGCCCGCTACTATCGGCTGACCCTGGCAGGACGCAGGCAATTGGAGATTGAGGTGTCGCAATTCGAGCGCGTGATGCAGGCGGTCGCCCGCGTGATTCAAACCACATGAAAAAGACAGTGACAAGTGACGAGAAACAGGCAAGCGGCCGGCCGCCCGCTCCGCAAGAGAAAGGGCCTTGCTGGGATTCCGTTTGGAAGTAGCGTTAGCGGCGGCGGAGATAGATTATGCAATCTTTGGGTGAATGCTGGCGGCGATTGACGTTTCTTTTCCGGCGCGGACGGTTTCACCGCGACCTGGAAGAAGAGATGCGCCTGCATCAGGAATTGCGGTCGCGCGAGCGCGCGGAGAGCGGCATGGCGCGGGAACAGGCGCATTCTACCGCGCAGCGCGAGTTTGGAAACGCGCTTCGCCTGCGCGAGAAGAGCCGGGAGATATGGGGCTTTCAGTGGTTCGAAGCGTTGCTACAAGACTTGCGCTACGGTCTGCGCCAGTTGCGCCGCAATCCAGGCTTCAGCGCCGCAGCCATTGCGATTGCGGCTCTGGGTATTGGCGCCACGTGCGTCATTTTCAGTTTTGCCGAAGCGGCGGTGGTTCGCGCCCTGCCCTACAAAGATCCTTCCAGTTTGGTTTCCGTCACCATGACTGACGCGAGATTCAGCCACGCTTGGGATAAGGTTCCAGTGCCGGTATTTTTGAACTGGCGCGAGCGCGCAAAGGCAATCGGCAGTTTCTCGGCTAGCGAAACTTTTATGGGCCAGACGCTGGCTGGCGTCCCTGAGCCAACCCAGGTTTTCAACTATGGCATTTCCCCGCAAGCCTTTTCGCTGCTCGGCGTTTCACCGGCGCTTGGCCGGGGCTTTCTGCCTTCCGATTACCACCCTGGGAGCCAGCCCGCAGTTTTACTCAGCTACGCTTTGTGGCGGCAATTGTTCCACGGCCGCCGCGACGCCTTGGGCAAGGCGGTTACACTCGACGGCGTTGGTCACACCGTCGTAGGCGTGATGCCGCCGGACTTCATCATGCCCGGCGCAAGCACATGGGAGTCTGTTTGTTGGACTCCCCTCACTTTCAACACGCAGCAGCAGTCAGACGCCAAAACGCGTTCGCTTCCGGTCTTGGCGCGACTGAAACCGGGCGTTTCGCCTGCGCAGGCGCAAGCCGCGCTGAGCGTGCTGGCCATGCAGGTGATGCGCCAGGCAGGGGTCGAGCCAGGCGCCAAATGGCGCATCGAGGTGACGCCGCTCACCCATGCCGTGATCGCGAATTGGCGCTCCATCCTGATCGTCCTGTTTGGGGCGGCAGGGTTCCTGCTCGCCATCTCCTGCGCCAACGTAGCCAACTTGTTGCTCGCGCGAGCGAACACCCGCCGGAAAGAAATTGCCGTCCGCACGGCCATTGGCGCGAGCCACGGGCGAATCATGCGGCAACTCCTTACCGAAAGCGTGATCCTGGGCGGAGCGGGCGGTGCGCTCGGAATCCTGCTGGCTCACTGGGGAATTGAATTGGAAGGCGGCTTCTTCCCTCGCGCGCTCCACACCGCAAACTTTGAGCACATGGGCATCGATCCACGCGTGCTCGTGGCGACGCTTCTTGTATCGGTCTTCGTGGGGATTGCTTTCGGGCTCGCGCCCGCGCTTTACGCTTCGAAGGTCGATCTGGTTGAGTCACTGAAGGAAGGCGGCGCAAGCGGCGCTCCACGCCGGGGGCGATTTAGCCTGCGGGGCGCACTGATTATCGCTGAGGTGGCCCTATCACTGATCCTCCTCACCGCGGCAGGATTGATGCTCCGAAGCTTTCTGAACCTTGAGGATGTACATCCTGGCCTTGACCCACGCGAAATCCTGACCTTGCGCGTTCTCCTGCCCCGATACCGCTTCGCCAACGCCAACGATCAGATCGCCGCTTATCAGCGGTTGCTCGAAAGAATTCAATCCGTGCCAGGAGTCGAGGCTTCCGGCTTTATCAGCCCGCTGCCGCTAGATGGAATCAATGGCACGTTCAGGGATACTGCGCAGCCTGGCATGACGAATGTTGACCAGGGCGGGGTCGTCACCGGCGGCCTTCATGCCGTAAGTCCCGGCTACTTCAGAGCGATGGGTATTCCTCTGCTTGCCGGGCGCGGCTTCAGCGAGCAGGATACTGCGAATTCCGAGCACGTCATGATAGTGGACAAGGCGTTTGCAGACCGCTATTGGGCGGGGCAAAATCCGGTGGGGAAAGGATCATGGACCGGGCGCGTGATCGGTGAGGTCGGAAACGTGAGAGACTCTTCCCTGGCGAAGGCGCCGCGGCCGGAGGTTTACCTTCCTTTCACGCAGAAACTGTTTGCGGCGTTCGCCGGAACTATCGTTGTGAAGACGAGCACGCCAGCGAGCGCGGCTGTGGCGATGCAGAAGGCCATCCACTCGCTTGACCCGGAGGCGCCCATCACGCAAATAGAAACCATGCGCCAAGTGCTCAACGGGAACCTCGGGGAGAACCGGTTCTATATGCTGGTAGTGGTGGTGTTTGCCCTTCTCGCCTTGCTCCTGGCCGCTGCAGGCATCGCGAGCACTGTTTCGTACGCCGTCATCAGCCGGAAGCACGAAGTGGGGATCCGCATGGCGCTCGGCGCCCCTCGCCCGGCCATTGTTGCCCTGATGGTAGGTCAAACCCTGAAGTTGGTGATGGTCGGCATTGTACTGGGCGCGGCTGGGTCCCTCATGCTGACGCGATTCGTGGCGAGTCAGCTCTACGGAGTGAGTTCTACCGACCCGCTCACGTTCCTGGCTGTGGCGCTTCTCTTGGCCATCGTGAGCGTCTTCGCCAGCGTCATTCCTGCCACAAAGGCCATTTCCACTGGTCCCGCTGAAACGCTGCGCGCATCCTAATGATGTGTTCCACACCCCACAAACGCTCGCTTCCCTCGCGCGTCCCGCTCACTAGAAAATCATGTTTGGGCTGCCTCTTTGTGATCGCGCTTTCTTTTGCCGGCTGCCGGCCAGGGGTAATGGGCACGTACCAGTTAGAAAACATTGGGAACGAACTCGTGGTGATTCCGCCACCGTACTCAGAGCACTCGCCTGGAAATAAAGTTGAAGTCGAGTTCCCTCTGAGCAGGAGATTGCAGCGCGGCAAAAGCGGCGACTGTTCTGTCAAGAGTGGACCATTCAGGCTCTCTGCCAAACCCTCTCACTGGAAGGCGGCGCTTCCATCTTTGCGAACTTGGACGAAGTCCTTGGCGCGAGATACATTCCATCAGCAGTTTGAGAACTTCCTCGACCAGATCGGAACGCTCAGCGATAACGGTTGCATTTCCAGCAATGAAAGTGTATTGCTGCAAAAGGTGGTCCGGGAAAGTGTGCCTGTCCGGCCGCAAGAGACGTTGCTTTACCGTTATGGGTATAGGCCTGGTCCGGGTTTTGTCGATCTTGAGCCTGGAATGAGGCTCGTAGTCGAGCGCGCTGAATACGATCAGTCAGACAAGTTTAAGGGCACGTCTATTGTCGACTATCAAATCACACGGAATTCGCGCGCCTGGCTGCGCTTCCGGCCGGCGGAAGTTAAGCGCCAGGGCAAATCTCGCGTTCCAACGGGTGATTTGGACTTGGACGCTCGCGTCAACAAGATGTTGTACTGCCGGTTGTTCTTCTCTGGGAATCTGGTCCCGAAGAACCTGGATTATACCGCAATGATCATCGGGACGCACAGCCGGAAACAGATGGAAGAGATCACACAGGCGCTTCAAGAGCACCCGCAAAGCGGATGTGCAATGGACTTAATCAAGAACGCTTCCTGCAAACCGTTTATCGGTTCAGTCACTGTGAGCGCGGAGTTGAAGGTCACAGTGAATGGGAAGGAAGTATTTATCGGCCCTCAAGCAACCCTCCAGGGCGCGCTAGCGGCCGCAGGAGCTGCGCGGTGCGAAGACAACCTTAAGGCGCTACGGGTTGAAAGAAAATTCTTGGGCCGCCCAGCCAAGCTAGTCTTTGATCCGCCGGTAAACTCTATCTTGAACCTGATCGTCGTTGGGAATGACCGCATCTTCTGTTCAGCCAGTGCTCCCAGCCGCGGACTTAAACAATAAGCCCGCGCTACACGAAAGCCTGCGGCGCAAACTCCGTGCCGTGGCGCCCATTACCATCGATGGGATTGCCGTGGGCTGAATACTGACTCCTGATAGCTGATTGCTTTTCTCGGCGCCTACTCGTGCCGTAGCGCCACCATGGGGTCAATCTTCATTGCCCGGCGTGCGGGGATTAAGCAGGCCGCAAGCGCCACGACGATCAACAACAGGGGCACGGCAACGAAGGTAGCGGGGTCGTTCGGTTTCACTCCGTAGAGCAAGCTTGCCATTAGACGTGTCAACGCCAGCGCGGCCACAAGTCCCGCCGCGATGCCAATCAGCGCCAACGCCAACCCTTCACTTGTGACGAGCCGCAGCACGTCTCGTCTCTGTGCGCCAAGCGCTAGGCGGATACCGAATTCGTGAGTGCGCTGAGCAACGGAATATGAAATAACGCCGTAAATACCTATTAGCGCAAGCGCAAGCGCCGCAGCAGCAAAAAGGCCAAGCAATAAGGCCACAAATTGCTGTTGCTGGGACGACTGCGAAACGATCTGGCTGAGCGTCCCTACGCTGTATACGGGTAATTCCGGGTCGAGCCTACGCACCGCATGCCGCAAAGGACCGGCTTCACCGAACGGCAGCGCGGAGGTCCGAAGCGCCACGGCCAGCCAAGGGTCAGCAGATTGTGCCTCCGGGAAATATGCCTCAGGGGTCGCGGCCTCATCGAGGCTCGATTCCTTGACATCACCGACGACGCCAACCACCGTGATCCATGCGGGTTTTTGATAATCGTGCGCGAACCGCTTTCCCACCGGGTTCTGATTCGGCCAGAAGAGGTGGGCCATGGTCTCGTTAACGATGGCTACTCGCGGCGACTTTGGCCCATCCTGCAAGGTGAAGTCACGCCCCCTGAGTAAAGGAATGCGCATCGTGCGGAAGTAATCCGGCAGGACGTGGCACCACGCGACCTCCGGGCTCGAATACATGTTCTTGGGTAGCGGCTGCCCTTCAATGTACACTGTCCCACTGGGGCTTCCTTGAAGGGGGAGATAGTCTGCGGCGGAGGCCGATTCAACGCCCGGAAGCGCACGCAGCCGGTCCAGGAGGCGCTCGTAGAAAGCTGCCACCTGCTGGTCGTTCTTGTACCTTGCCTGGGGCAGAGCGAGGCTCGCTTTCAGAACGTTATGAGGATCGAATCCAGGCTGAACGCCCATCAGCCGCACGAGACTTTTGATAGCGAGGCCCGCGCCTATCAGCATGACGAGCGCCAGAGCGATTTCGGCAACGGTCAGAATGCTCCGCGAGCCGCGGTGAGTCGCCGCCGCAGTCCTGCCGCCTTCCTTCAACGCCCCTTGAAGATCGGGTTTCGAAGACTGGATGGCCGGCACGATCCCGGCAAAAAATCCCGTTAGGAAAGCTACGCCGAAGGTGAATGCAAACACCCAGCCGCCAAGCTGTACGTGCACAATGCCGGGAATGTAGCCCTCGGGCGCAGCGTAAAGCAAAATCCGCAGGGCGCCCCAGCCCACCAGTAATCCAGCCACTCCGCCCAACAGGAACAACAGAACGCTTTCCGTAAGCAATTGGCGGATCAGTCGAATCCGCCCCGAGCCAACCGCTAGGCGAATGGCTATTTCGCGGCTGCGGGTGATTGCTTTCGCAAGCAGAAGATTCGCAATGTTGGCGCATGCGATCAGTAGCAAGAAACCGACCGCCGCGAAGAGCACCAAAAGGGCGGGTTTCACCTGTTTGGTCAATTGGCCGCGCAGGCCCAGTACCTTGGCGTTGGCGCCTGTATCCTCACGTGGATACTGCTGTTGAAGATTGCGCGAAATGGTTGTCATGTCCGCTTGCGCCTGCGCGACTGTGACGCCGCTCTTCATTCGCGCCAACACCCACAACCAACGGTCTCCGCGTGACCTTCTCCATGCGGGGTGTTCGAGGTTCAACGGAATCCAAAATTCCGCTTTCGTCCCCCACCACAAATCCGGGAACTTGAGCGATCTCGGCATGACACCCACCACATCATAAACTTCGCCGCCGAGCGTGATCGTCTTGCCGACGATCGCCTTGTCGCCACCGAACGCTCGCTGCCACAGTCCATAACTGAGGATCACCACTTGATCGTGCCCCGGCTGTGTCTCATCCTGAGTAAACGTCCTACCCATCAAGGGAGCAACACCCAGCAAATGAAAAATCTCTGGGGATACCTCGAATCCGCTGAGTTGCAACGGCTCGGAGCGGCCCGTGAGGGCCTTGTTGGCATCAAATCCGGCTGCCATTTCTTCGAAGACATGGTTTTGTTTTTGCCAGTCCTCGAAGTCAGGTCCACTCGCCACCGGGTCCAGCGATGCTGATCCCGGCTCAGTGATCTCCAGTCTTACGAGCCTCTGCGGATTCTTATAGGGCAGCGGCTGGAGAAGAATTGCATTCACCATGCTGAAAATTGCTGTGTTCGCGCCGATGCCGAGGGCCAGCGTGATAACTGCCACAGCCGTGAAGCCGGGGTTGCGGCGTAGTTGCCGCAGGCCGTAGCGAACGTCCTGGATGGTGGTCTCGATGAATCGGACGCCACGCGCGTCCCGGCACTCCTCTTTCGCCTGATCGATTCCACCGAATGCGACCTGCGCCTGCCGCACGGCCTCTTCACGAGGGAGACCCGAATTCACGCGCTTCTCCACTTCCTGCTCGAAGTGAAAGCGCAATTCATCGTTTAGGTCAGCTTCAACCGCGCCGCGCCGGAAAAGAGCCCGGAGACGATAAATAAGGTCATTCAACATAACCTATTCTCCTGCGCCAGCCTGCTGAAAGGTTTCCAACCTTTCATGCCCAGTATCGCTCAATGAGGTCAATCAGTGGCCTCATCATTAACCGTTTTTAATCTTCTCTGTCAGCCTCTCAAAGATTAGAAACGTTGATTCTAAAGGGTCGCTAGGCTTCGTTCCGCGAATTTTGTTTATTCCTCCCTCCTCTCGGCCCCAATTCTCTAATCTTTCTGCCCCGCCCCGCCGGGCTGTAGCGCCGCCCTTCAGGGCGGCACACGCCAAGCGTTAAGCTGGTCCTATTCTTGCCGTAGCGCCACCATCGGGTCGACCTTAGTTGCCCGCCGCGCGGGGATGTAGCTGGCGATGGCCGCAATCGCCGCCAGCATAGCCGTTGCGACGCACACCGCGACCGGATCATAGGGTGTAATTCCATAAAACTGGCTCGAAATGATCCACGCGAAGACAAGAGCGACGGGCACGCCCAGCCCTGCGCCCAGCGCGACAAGCTGGAGCGCCTCGCGCAGCACCATCCAAAGCACGTCAGCGCGCTGCGCGCCCAGCGCCATGCGGATACCAATCTCGCCCGTTCGCCGCGTCACGGCATACGTCATCACTCCGTAAAGCCCAACCGACGCCAAAATCAGCGCCAGCAGGCCAAAGAAGCTCGATAATTCTGCGACGAGCCGCTCCTCCCCTAGGGACGTATTCACCTGTTCAGCCACCGTCGTGAAGCCCATAATGGGAAGCTCTCTCCCCACGCCGCGAATCGCCTGCCGGATGGCGCCAGCGTAACTTTCCGGATTCCCCGCCGTGCGGATTTCAAGCGTCATCCCAAAGGGCAAACTAGCGGGCGGCGTTTGAAGATAAGGAAGGTAGATCACGCGCGGCGGCGTCTCCCGTAAACCGTTATATTTGGTATCCTGCACGACGCCGACAATCTCAATCTCACCGCGTCCCGGCCCGCGAAAGCTGAGCCGTTTGCCAATGGGTGATCCATCACCAAAGTAAAACCGGGCCATTGTCTTACTAATGATCGCAACTTCGGGAGCATCCGCATTGTCTCTGAGCGTGAAATCGCGCCCGCGAAGCAGAGCAATGCCCAAGGTCTTGAAAAAGCCCGGCCCGATCAAATTCATGAGTGCTGTAGTGTTTTCATGCGGGCCTGGGATGCGCCCTTGGACGAATACGCCTGTTTTCCAATGCGCGCCGCTCATGGGCGGAAGCGCGGCAAGGCTTGCCGAGCGCACGCCCGGAACCGCCTCAATGCCGTCGGCCAGTTGTCCATAGAGGTTCATCAGCCGGGTTCCCCGATAGCCGATAAGCGTGGGATCGACCGGGACCAGAAGCACGTTATTCTTGTTAAAGCCGTGGTTAACCTCCTTCAATTTCTCGAGGCTACGCACGAGCATCCCTGCGCTCACCAGCAGCAAAAGTGACATGGCCACCTCGCTGGCCACCATCAGCTTCCTCAATCCCAAGTGGGAGCGATTATTCCCGCCTCCCCCGCCAACGGTTCTGGCGCCCGCCTTGAGCGCGGCATTCAAGCTGACATGCGCCGACTTCCAGGCTGGAGCGCTGCCGGAGAGAATCGCGGTGGCTGCGGCGATACACGCGGCGAAGCCGAATACCTTCGCATCCGGGTAAAGGTTGAGGGCCGCCGGCGTTCCGGCGCCAGATAGGAGCTTTAGAAGAAGATCATCTCCCCACTCTGCGAGTAGAAACCCTGCGATTCCGCCGAGGGCGGCGAGTAGAAGGCTCTCGGTGAATAATTGCCGCATGAGTCTCACCCGTCCGGCGCCCAATGCCGCGCGGACCGCCATCTCCTTCTGGCGCGCCGTCGCCCTCGCCAGCGCCAGGCTGGCGATGTTGGCTCAGGCGATCAGCAGAAGAACGCCAACTAGCGCCATCAGAATGAGCAGCGGCGCCGAAAAACGTCCGCGTAAGCCAGAAAGTCCTTTGCTCGCGGGCACAAGCGCGATTTTTTCATGGGCCAGCTCCAACCTCGATTCGGACCCGAGGTTCGTTCCCGCTTGCCGCCGGGCGACTTGTTGGTAAGCAACGTTGATGCCCGCCAGCGCCTTCGACGCGCTGATGCCTGTCTTGCGGCGCGCCATCACCCTTAGCCACCAGCTTTTCGTATCATTCAATAGCGATCTGCCGTCCATCACTTGCGCCTGCATTGTGATGGGTATCCAGATGTCGCGCGAATCACCGACCGTGACGCCAAAAAAATCCGGCGTCGTGACGCCAATAATGGTGAAAGGCGCGCCATTAAGCTTGATGAGTTTGCCGATCGCAGTGGGATCCAGCCCGAATTGGCGCTTCCAATAGCGGTAGCTGATCACTGCGAAGGGAGCTCCTCCCGGCGCGCGATCTGCGTCGGCGGTGAAGGTGCGCCCCACGGCCGCTCGAATCCCCAGCGCCGAGAAATAGTTGCCGGAGACCAGGGCGCCTTCCGCCAACCCGGATTGATCCCCCAACTTGGTTGCAAGCTGAAGTTC
>JBOGJY010000533.1:0-7254 GCA_050745325.1 Terriglobia bacterium | reverse complement strand
TTTCTCTCTCCCGGCGGTGGTGAATGAATGCATGATGCAAAGCTACAGCGGCGCGATCCGCCTCTTTCCCAACTCCCGCGGGCTCGGACCAGCGCGCTTTCAGAACCTTCGGGCCATGGGAGCGTTCCTCGTGAGCGCGGCGTGGGATGGGAAAAGCGTCTCTCCTGTGACGCTCGTGAGCGAGAAAGGCGTAACCGCCCGGATTGCCAATCCGTGGGGCGCCGCCGCCGCGCGTGTGGTCCGGCTGAGCGATAATGCAGCGGTCGAGACACAAACTGAAGGCGGCATTTTGATTTTTCACACTGCGCCCAATGAACACTACCGGGTCGGGCCGGCTTAACGGGGGCGCAGCTTCCTTCACCATAGCGCATCCAAAAAATACGGGCCAAAATGCGGTTCAAAAAACAATTGACATCATGATGCCTTCGGCGTAGCGTCAGGATGTGCGAACGACTTTGACCCTGGATGACGATGTGGCCGCCAAGATTCAATCCGAGGTCCGCCGCACCGGGCAGCCCTTCAAGTGTGTGGTCAACCACTTTCTGAGAGCGGGTCTCAACGCCCGCCGCCAGTTGAGGCCCGCCCGGCCGTTCACCGTAGAAGCGCGCCCACTCGGCTTGCGGTGGGGTCAGAGTTACGACAACGTCTCCGAGCTGCTCGAACGCCTTGAGGGTCCCGTCCACCATTGATCCTGATCGACGCCAGCATTTTGCTTCACAGCTACGATTCGTCTTCGCCGCGCCACGAGGCGGCGCGCCGCTGGCTTGAAGAACTTCTCTCGCAACCGGAACCCGTAGGGCTTACCTGGCAAGGCATTCTGGCCTTTCTCCGCGTCACCACCAATTCCGGCGCGGTGGATCACCCCTGGTCTCTCGATGAATCGCTGGCCATCGTCTCCTCATGGCTCGAGCGGCCCGCGGTCACTATCCTCGCGCCAGGCGAGCGGCACTTTGAAATCCTCCGCAAGCTGATCAGCGAAGGGCAGGCTTTCGGGCGGCTGGCGGCGGACGCGGACCTCGCCGCGCTGGCCATCGAACACGGAGCTACTCTTTCGACCAGTGACCGCGAGTTCACCCGCTTCCCTGGGCTGCGCACGCTTAATCCCTTTGCAACATAGCGCCACTCGCCAGCAGCCACTCACGGTTTCCGTCCGACCATGATGATTTCATTTCTGTATCCGGGGCAAAGAGTAAGCAGGTCAGCGCGCCAGCGAGGGATTGAGCGCGTGGGGTTCCGGAAGTATTCATCGACGAAAGAATTGTAAATCACTTCCTCAAACTGAGTTTCAACCAACTCGAAACCGGCTGCCTCGATCAGGGTTCGCAAGTCTCCAGCAGAAAAAAAACGCACGTGTCCCCGCCAGGCATTGAAGGACATTGCTGCCGTTCCCTGCGCTGGCTCATGAAGATATTCGCCCAGCGAAAGGAACGTCAGCAAGGCTTGCGCCATAAAAGTATTGTCGGTTGAGAGCAGAATCTTGCCGCCGGGCGCCAGGACGCGGTAGGCTTCTTTGAGTATTTGCAGCGGGTGATATAGATGTTCGATGACATGGGCGAAAATTACAGTCCCGATCGTGCAGTCGCCAGCCTGGATCGTACTGCTCATTTGGCTGATTTGTTCGTTCGGTACAACCAAAGGATCCAGATTAGTCCAGGTAAGCCGGATGTCGCGCTTGCGAAGCCATAGCGACCAGTCTTCAGGAATTGTCTGGTTTAGCGATGCCAAAATCGGACACGAAGCTCCCAAAAACTCCCGGATGGCTAGATCAATTGTGAAGGGAAACGCTCCAAGATCCAGAATCGTAGCGCGGGCCGTAATGTCCAGGTAGCGGCGCAAAGTCTCAAGCGTGAGCCAAATGCGGTGAGCTTGAGCGATGCGGAACGTGGGCGGCTTAAGGTAATTGGCTTCATCTGGCGGAATGTCGTCGAACGGTAGCCGCTCGTGCTCGCGGACGTAAGCCAGGAACTGTGGGGAAGGCGGATTCAGCCAGCTCAAACTGGGATCGGTGATCTGGACTGGCGTCCAATCATTGAAAATCCCGGCAAGGTCGCGATGGCCAAAAGCCTCAAGAAGAGATTTCGCAGGCGGCGGCTGTGTCGTGCACAGCAACTGGGCCCGGCAGCTTTCGAGCAGGTTGTCAAGAACCTGACGCTGATCAGCCGTTACGCTTGCGCGGCCTCGCTCAAGAAAGGGCACGGCCTCCGGAATCCGCTTCTGCCGCATGAGCAGCACGCCGAGGTTTACCGAGGCTTGACCGTTTTCAGGATCCAATGCGAGCGCCCGGCGATAGCCTTGCTCGGCTTCGGCCTGGCGACCGCACGCAAGCACAGCAGTCGCCCAATCGTTCCAGCGAATGCTCGTTTCCTGCTCTTTCAGAGCCGCCTCGAAGAATGCGATGGATTCTGCCGTCCGGCCCGCAAGGAAAAGCCGGAGGCCCTCCTCGTGGTGTCCTCGTATGTTCTCTGTCACGTTAGGTGACATGCCTCCATCGTTATGGTTTGCCGGCTTCCGCTTCCATTTTCTGCTGAACCGCTCCGAGGAAGAGGTAGGCTTGCGATTTTTCAGCCGGCGATTGCGCTGTGGCAACCGCCTGATGCGCCACGCGCAGCGCGCCCGCCTTGTCACCCGTCTTCAGCAGGATATCCGCTTCGAGAAAAAGATAACGAACGTTGCGGGGATCGAGCGAACTTGCCTTAGCAGCCAGATCGAGGGCGCCGCTGGGATTTTTACCGGACGTGACATCGAACCGCGCCAGAGCCGCATAGGCAGGAGCAAAAGTGGGATTGAAGCGGATGAAAGCTTCGAAACCCGATTCAATCGTCTGTCGATCGGCATCGTTCGGCCGTCCAGGGTCTTGCTGCATGAGCGCGAGAGCGTTGTAGAAGCGGGAGAAGACGCAGTTGGAGCAGAGCGCGGCGGCCTTCGCAAACCAGCGCGCCGCTTCAGAGCCGTGCCTTTCATGAACCTCAAGCAGACCCAGGCTCTGGTTTATCGAAGTGAGTTCCGGGTCGCGGCGGAGAGCGTCGAGAAGCAGAGGCCTCGCCGCTTCGGCGCTGCCCGTGCGCGCCATAAAATCACCGCGCAGAGCCTCGGATTCGGCTGGGGAAAGCTGCTCCACCGGGTAAGAATCATCGCCTGCTGCTATCTTCAGCCGGAAGTAACCAAACGCAGAACGTTTCACGAAGTTCTGCAGCTTGGCTTCAAGGTCATGGAGATCGCCGAAAGTTTCGGTAGCGGCAGTAACGGGGTCGGAGCCTGGACCGGCCCGTTGGGAAACGAGCGCGAGGTAACGATCGATAGGGCCTTTCCCGTTCGACCGCTTGACAAACATCAGGTAGTCGGTCAAGGCCCACGATTCAGCGTAGAAAATGCTCCCTTTGTCTTCTTCGTTGTAGTAGGGCGAAGATTGATCGACGGTGAAGAGCGTCTCGAGCGGCAGCCAGGGGTGTTCACGAAGCAGGGCCAGATTTTCCTTGCTGGGCAAGCCCAAGCGAACCGTCTTACGGTCGATTTCTGAATTGCCGTAAAACTCCGCCAGCCCTTCGTTCAGCCAAAGCGGGATATTCCTGAAATCGTCTTCGAGAACCAAGTGCGCGTATTCGTGGTACACCACGTGGTATGGGTTTTCGCCCGGCACGCCGAGAAGCAGCAGGATGAAGTTCTTATCCGGGTTGCGAAGCATCATGCCGGAGCGTGAAATCTCGCCTTGCTTCGACCAACCCGGCGGCGAAAGCTCTTGGAAGGTTGCCCTGTCTCGCGCGGCCAGAATGACGATAGGAAGATCGGGATAGACGCGCATTCCCGGAAATGCCTTCTGGAACACCGCGCGCACGCGCTCAAACCGTATGGCTACGCTGCGCGCCTGGTCCCCGGACGCATTGCTCACCACGATGAAGTGGGGGCTGCGCGCCTCTACCCAGGAATCCGCCGGTATATCGCCCGCTCTGGGCGCTGATCTGGCCTGGACCACGCTGGCGAGGATGAAGATCGCAACTCCAAAACATCTCACCACGGCGCCCCTCGGTTGTTCTCTCATTCAGTGCAATCGTTAACGAGGCTTTACCTCAGACCCAGGAGTCGTGACCCCACCACGGCCCGGTGGAAGAGCCGCCGGCGCAAAACACCTGACTCATTCAAATCAAGTTTCGTAGGTCTAAGGTAACTATTGAAGATTACATAATATATCGTGACGCTGTTTTCTGGCGCCGCGCTGTCTGAGCGCCGGAAAACCGGCGGCGGGGACGCCGCCGCTACAATGATTGATGTCACTATAATTTGTAATCTTCAGTAGTGACCCCGCTCTCCTGGGATATGATCACGCCGGACGGATAATCATCACTTCGGTTGCCTTGATCAGCGCCGCCGCGACGTCGCCGGTCTTCAGGCGGAGGTCTTCGCAGGAGTCGCGGGTGATGATGGCGGTCACTTTCTGGCCGTTGATGTCGAGCGTCACTTTGGCGAGAAGTCCAACCACCTTTACCGATGTTACGCGGCCCACCAATTGATTGCGTCCGCTAATGCGGTGCTCCATACCGGTGGCGGCGCCGCCGCGCTTTCCGCCTGCCGCTTCAGCAGATGAATCTCCCGTTTTTTTCTTTCCGCTGTTCCGACTCCGGCCGCCCTGGAACAAAATACGGTCGATCTCATCGCGCGGGATGCGGTGATGCCCCCCGGCCGTCTTCACCGACCGGACCTTGCCACGGTAGATCCACTGTTTCAGGGTTGGATAGCTGACGCCCAGCTCCTGCGCGGCCACCGGCAAATGTACCAGATCCATCACTTCCTCCCGCGAGTTGTCATCCTGAGCGGAGCGAAGGACCTGCTTGTAAATCAAAAAGCAGATTCTTCGCTGCGCTCAGAATGACAGACGCTTGCATCGGTCGCTCCACGGCAAGATCATGTTAAGTGAACTGTGTTGAGGCTAAGGCGCCGTAGCGGCGGCGTCCCCGCCGCCGGCTTTTTTTTCAATCGTTTCGGCGGCGAGACGCCGCCGCTACAATCTCTGTGCTGGCAGTTGCCGTCGATTCACAATAATCCAGCTTAAAGAGCGGCTGGACAGCGGCGACAAATGCTCTTAAGATGTGGCTCACCGTCGGACAAGGACATCCAATGTTTGTAACCGAGTTTTTGTCTGAAGCGGGCAAATCTCAATTTAAGGAGCGAATCCATGACACGTACCGAGAAACTCTTCGTCCTTCCATTGGTTCTCGTTCCATTTGCGGCTGCGCTTACACAGGCCGCTTACGCAAAAGATCATGAAATATCCAAGGCCGAAATCGTGGCCGAAATCCAGGACCGGCTGTACCACGCGCAGGTGTTTAAGCACGGCAGCGCGAACGTGGCGTTCCAGGATGGCACGGCTACGCTGACGGGCAGCGTGGATTGCGTTGGCGTGAAAATGGACGCTGAGCGCGCCGCGCGCAAAGTGAACGACGTCAACCAAGTGGTCAACCAGATCACGGTAAACCCCGGTGATACGGGCCCGGAAGGGATCGTCCAGCAAGCGCGAAAAGAGATCCTGACTTACCCGTTTTACACGATCTTCGACAACATCGTCCTCCGAATACAAGGTAACGACCTAACGGTCGCTGGTCAGGTGACGGATCCCTACAAGAAAAGCGACATCGGTAATTTTCTGGAGCACATCAAGGGCGTTACCAACCTCACCAATGATTTAACCGTGCTTCCCACGTCCCAGTTTGATGACGCCTTGCGCCTGGCGATTGCACGCGCGATCTACGACGATCCCAACTTCATCAATTACAGAAACCAAGCTATTCCGCCCATCCATATTATCGTGAACAACGGGAACGTGACACTCGAGGGTGTCGTGAACTCCCCGATAGATAAAGCGCAGGCAGAGCGCGATGCCCGCCTGGCCGCCACGTACTTTGGCTTCAAGAACAACCTTCGGGTGGAGAACGGGAAGTAGCGGCGGCTGCCCGGTCCGTCAACCCTGCGGGTGTTCCCGCGCGTAGGCAACGTAATCCGTCGAGGCCGGTTTACCACCGGCCTCGCGGACGCTACCGGGCTACTGATTGGCGGTCCCGCCGCCGTTCACAATCTCCAAATGGGCGCGCCGGTTCTTCTGGTAGCACTCTTCGGTGGCGTCGGTACAGAACGGGCGGTCCTTTCCATAGGAAACCGAGGCCAGGTTGTCCGCGGAAACTCCGAGATTCACCATGAACTGCTTGGCGGCCTCGGCGCGCCGCTGGCCAAGGCCCAGGTTATATTCCTCACTACCGCGCTGATCGCAGTATCCGCCAATGCGAACCTTCAGCTCAGGATGTGACTTCAGGTAGCTGGCGTCGTGCGTCAAGGCGGTTTGATCGGATGTCGTCAGGTCTGCCTTGTTGAAATCGAAGAAAGCGTCTTCGAAGGGATTCACGCCGGCAGCGGCGCCTGCGCCCTCGGCTCCGAGATTGGATTCCTGCACCGAAGCCGCGGGTGGAGTGGCCGGCGTCACGGTGGCGCGAGCCTCGCATTCACCGTGGCCGCCTGCGCCCGTAAGAGAAAGCGTATAGGTGGTCGATTCCTGCGGCGTCACTGAGGTCGAGCCTTCCGCCTGCTGTGATCCCAGCCCCGGCTTCAGGTCAAGCGTGGTGGCGTCGTTGGTGCTCCAGCTCAGAGTCACCGACTGCCCCGCGGTTACGGTGGCGGGCACAGCGGTTAGCGTGCACGTGGGTGGGCCGGGCGGCGGAGGCGCTTCAGAAGGAGTAGGGGCGGGCGTCACCGCCGCAGGAGTTCTTTTATGACAGGCCGCCGCCAAAATGATTAATCCCAGGAGCACGCATAGTTCGAGCCATCTCAATTTTGTTCGCATGGATAATTCCTTTCTCTGGCCTTTCTCGGGCTGTTCGGCATCGACTCAATCTTGCTAGGCGCCGCGAGACCGTTTTAGTTAGAAATTAGATTTGAATAAAAGGCCATCAATTGTCAATTCTATTGTATGCGCGCCGCATGACCATGTTCCCGCTGGGCGGCCTGAAACCGTAAAGCCCCGGAGCCGGTCAGCGCAGCTTCCTCGAGGTAGCGAAAAGCGGTTTGGACCAAACCGGGAAAGCCCAGTATTTTGGTTTTTAGCGCGATCACGAACCGGACCCAAATCGGAGAAAACAGCGGTTTTTGACCTCCAAGCGGAGAAAACCTCCGACTCAAGCCGTAATCACCTTTATTTTGTGCAACATGCCTCATTGTACCGGATCAATCCGGCTATCCCCTTCATATTCAGTCAATTGCATCGATTTTACCAAC
>JBOGJY010000532.1:0-7996 GCA_050745325.1 Terriglobia bacterium | reverse complement strand
GCGGCACACAGGGGTACGTGGCCGAATGTACCGCCCAAATGACACCTAGACAACTTGGTGCTAGTTTTGGTGTCAGTTCGTTCACCAAAATCTTGCGGTTCTCTGCATTCCAGTGCAGAAAGTCAATCCCCATGAAACCCACATGAATACTGCATGAAACTGCATTATGAGGTAACAGAGTGGAATGGAGATGAAGGGCTAAAATCGCTTTAGAAATCCGATGCTCTATCCGGCTGAGCTACACGCCCGCGCTCCACTTGGAATGATAATAATGGTGTGTATCCTAGTCAACCTTGGCTCTGCTGCACTCTGCAACTGAATCGAGCCGGCTACTAAAGCGTGGCGGCGGCGCGACCAGCTCGCTGTTTTGATACGTGGGGTCGCGACACAAGAGCGTCATAGCCATAGCCGGCGGTTTGAATAGAATGTGACCGGCCGGTCCGGATATTTCGCTTTAAAGTCCAGGAACCGCCGCAACATGGAGCGGTACCTGCGCTCCGGAGTTTTAAATTTCACGTGCTGCATTTCAATAAGCGTGCGCTCAACCGCCCATACATTGCGAGGCGAGAGCCGCCAGTCGCAGCGCCGCAAGCTGCGCAAATCGAGCACACCATAACCGATGATCCGTCCGGAGCCATCCACGTAAGGGTCCATATAGCTCATCACCAGGGAGCGAAGCGTGCGAAACACGGGCCTTCGTCCGTGCAACCCCGCATCGCGGGAGCGCGCCACGGCGCCGAAGCCAGTGCTCTCACGAAACAGAAAGAGCACATGGTCCAGCATGTCTTGTGATTCAAGGTCTAACAACACGGGAGGATAGCCGTGCTGTTCAAGAATGGTTGCCGCCGCCAGGGCGGCTTCCAAACAATGGACCTCATGATGTTCCACCACACCGCGAAAAGTCCGAAGTGTTTCCCCAATCTTTTCCCAGTTGTAAGGAAGCGAGCGCAGGTGCTGCTGCACGAGACGGGGCGTGCGAAGGCGCTGGATCAGATTCCATTCCTTTGGGCGGAAAGCCTGACGCGGAGCGAGGGATGGGGCGCCCGATTTCAGATTCCAGATTCCAGACCAACGATTACAATGGGTTCGCATGGATGGGACCATCGATGTCTAAACGAATTAACCGCAATCTCGCCACAAACGGTATCTTTATCAGGTCACAACCACTGCTTCCGCCAAAGCTCAAAACAGAGCAACGCCCAGAGCGGCTTGCGATGGTCCGTTTTACCGCTCTGGTGCTCGTCGATCAAGCGGCGGACGAACTCAACGTTGAACAAGCCCTCACTTTTCAGCCGGCTTTCGGAGAGCATTTCGCTCACCAGGGGCCGCAATTCCCGCCTCAACCAGCGCGCGATGGGAACCGAAAAACCTCGCTTTTGACGGCGGACAATCTCGCGCGGCAGCCACGGCTCCACAGCTTTCTTCAACAAACTCTTGAGCTGGAATCCGCGCACCTTTAACTCTGCAGGCAGTCCAGCGGCAAACTCGATCAAGCGGTGGTCGAGGAACGGAGTGCGCAGCTCGAGTGAACAGGCCATGCTGGCGCGATCAATTTTAACTAAGAGATCATCTGGCAGATACAAGCAGAAATCCAGATAAAGCCCTTCTGCCATCGCATCCTCGAACCGCGTTCCCGCTGTCACACTCTCGAACGGTTCTGAAATGGCGTCGCGCAGCCGCGCTTGTTGCGCCGGGACCAGGAGCGAGCCGAGCTCTTCGGGCGTGAATACTCCGAACCACGTCTGATGCCGGAGGGCAATCTCTTTTTCCGCGTGACTTAAAAAGCGTTCGAGAAAAAGCCCCACCGGCGCCGCGCCAGAAGAGGCTGGCAAAAGAGTTTTCAGCCAGCCGGAGCCTTGGTTCCGCAAGAAAGTTGGAAGCCGCAGGTAATAGCGCGCCAGTTTTTCGCCCAAATGAGTGGGATATCCGCCGAAGAGTTCATCGCTGCCTTCTCCCGATAGCGCCACCTTGATGTGTTTCCGCGCAAATTGTGAAAGCAGATAGGTTGGAATCACCGCCGGATCAGCCAGCGGCTCATCGAGCCTCGGCACAAGCGCCTCAAGCCCTTCCAGAAGAAGCCGTTCATCCGTCTGCAAAACCTGGTGCTGAGTGCGGAATCGCCGGGCAACGAGCCTGGCGTAGGGTTCCTCGTCAAATGACTTTTCGCTGAACGAAACAGAGAACGTGCTGACTTTGCCGGGCGAGAGCTCGCTCATCAGCGCCACTAGAGTGGAGGAATCAACACCTCCGCTCAGAAAAACCCCGAGCGGCACATCGCTGACCAGCCTTGAAACGGCAGCCTCACGAAGGCGGCGGCGAAGTTCTTCCACCACGGCTGGTTCCTCCGTCTTTGAAACGCCTGGCAGTCCGGGCGTGCGGAGATAATCCTTAAGCTCCCAAAATGGCTCCAGGCGGATCTTTCCCGCCTCAACAATCATTCGCCAGCCCGCAGGCAGCTTGCTGATGCCTGCGAAAATGCTGCGGGGTGAAGGAACGTAACCATAAAACAGATATTGGCGCATCGATTCGTGGTCGAGCTCCCGGCGGATGCCAGGATATTCCAGAATCGCTTTGATCTCCGACGCGAAAACGAGCGTCTCCCCGCGCTGCCAATAGTAAAGCGGCTTCTCACCCGCACGGTCGCGGGCCAGAACCAGCCGTTTGCGTTTGTCATCCCACAACGCAATAGCGAACATCCCGTTGAGATCGCGGACAAAGTCTTCCTGGCGCTCCTCGTAAAGATGGGCGATCACTTCGCCGTCCGAATGGGTTTTGAACTGATGTCCGCGGTCGAGAAGCTCCCGGCGCAGCTCACGATAGTTATAGATTTCGCCGTTGAAAACCAGCGTGATATCGCCGGCCTCATTGGACAGGGGCTGATCCCCCGTCTCGAGATCAATAATGCTCAAGCGGCGGATGGCCAGGGCGAGGTAGGGCCGCTCAAACTTGCCCTCGCTATCAGGCCCGCGATGCGCGATGCGCGCGGACATCGGTCCGATCGCCTCAAGATGTTGCTCAGGCGCGAGGGTAGTATTCAGAATTCCACAAATGCCGCACATAACCGTGATGTCGTGGCGTTCAGAATCAGGGCGTCACCGCCGGCGCGAAGCAGGCGCCCCCTTTTCACTATTTGGGGTCTTTGGGGGAGTTGTCAAAGATATCGAGCTTGCCGTTGTAATCGATCCAATTCTTTTTCATCCAGCGCACCGCGTAAAGGTCCTGCAGACCTTTGACGAGCCGGCCCCACGTTCCATACTTTGTTGCGCCGGCCCGCCGGGGATGGTGGCTTACGGGGACCTGGAGCACGCGGCAGCCCCGCATCTTGAGAAGTGTGGGCAGGAAACGGTGCATTCCCTTGTAAAGCTCGAGGTCCCGCACGCAGTCGCCGCGATAAGCTTTTAGCGTGCAACCCGTATCCACAATATCATCGCCTGTGGCCCAATTGCGGACGCCATTCGCAATGCGCGATGAAATGCGCTTGAGCCAGGAATCGTGACGGCGGGTTCGAACGCCACACACGACATCCCAATCTTTCAGCTTTTCGACCAGCGCCGGAATATCCGTGGGGTCGTTCTGCAGGTCGCCGTCGAGGGTGACAACAGCAGCGCCTCTTGCGTGATGAAACCCCGCCTCCATCGCCGCCGTCTGCCCCAGGTTGGTGCGGAAGCGCAGGATGCGAATCCGGGGGTCAGCCTCCTGGGCGCGGCGCAATTCGGTGAGCGTCGCGTCCGAGCTTCCATCATCGACAAAGAGGATTTCCGCCGCTTCGGAGAAGCCTGCGAGGGCGGTTTTCAAGAGCGCGGCCAGCGGCTGGATATTTTCCGCTTCATTGAAGACAGGAATTACGAGGCTCAGTGAGATGTGACGAGTTGGCTCAGTCATGATTTCACGAGCGGTCCTGGGGGAAGACGAAAACGCTCGAGCAAGCGGAAAAATTTCTGCGAGCGGCGGACGTCTTCTTGAATCTGAAGTTTCAGCATGGCCGGGTTTTGAAACTTGATTTCGTCGCGAAGCCGGTGGAGGTACGAAATCTTCAAAGCTGTCTCGCGGACCTCTCCCTCGATATTGAGTAAATAAGTTTCAATGGCCAGAGGGTGATCTCCAAACGTCGGCTTGTAACCAATGTTAGTTACCGAGAGGCGACGCGCGCCGCCCAGTTGGGCCTCGGTAACATAGACCCCTGGCTTAGGAATCTCTTCCTCATCGGGCTTCAAGTTAAGCGTAGGCACGGTCTGGCGGTGGCCCATACCGAGACCGGAAACGATTGTTCCGGAATTGCTGAATGGACGGCCAAGCAGGCGCCCCGCGCTATAGACGTGTCCAGCGGCAAGCAACTGGCGTATGCAACTGCTTGAGACCTGGCGTCCGCGCACCTTGACGATGGGAACGACATCAAGCGAAAAACCGCGCTCTTTACTTAATTCTTCCAGCGTGCGAACGTCACCCGCCTGCCGGTAGCCAAAACGGAAATTGGGGCCTACGCAAACCGAAACCGCGCGCAAGCGCCCAATTAAAATATTGTCAACAAATTCGGCGGGCGACAAATGAGCCAGCTCCCGGGTAAACGGGAGCGCCAAGAGTATCTCAATACCCTGTTCCGCAATCAGCCTTGCTCTTTCTGGCAGAGTGGTAAGAATTTTAGGGGCGCGGCTGGGCGCGAGCACCCGGATCGGATGAGGATCAAACGTGATGGCGGCCGCGGCTGCTCCAAGCGTATGCGCCGTCTCCACCACCCGGCCCAGCAACTGTTTGTGCGCAAGATGAACGCCGTCGAAATTGCCGATGGTCAGAGCGCATCCCTGGGGAAGCGGCGGGAGTTCGGCAGGATCGTGGACAATCAGCATAAGGATGCGAGCGCGGTTACAACTCCACTTTCAGCCCGTCGTAGGCCAGTTGAGCCCCCGGCGGAAGTGAGGCATTAGTGGCTTCGTGAGCCAGCTCGTGGGCGATATGAGTGAAAAACGCCCGGCCTGGTTTTACCCGTTCCACGATTCCGAGCGATTGTTCGAGCGTTGAATGCGTAGGGTGGGGCTGATGCCGGAGCGCGTCCAGAATGAGCACATCCACACCTTCAAGAAGCGCAAGCGTTGATTCGGGGATGACGCTGAAATCCGTGATGTAAGCCGTATTGCCGAAGCGGAAGCCCAGCACAGGCAGTTCGCCGTGCAAGACAGGCAGAGGAATCATGCGCACGCCCCAAAGCTCGAAAGGCCCGTCAATCAGGCGAGGGTCAAGCCGGGGGATTCCGCCTGACGCGTAGTCGCCGCGGAAAATATAGTCGAAGATGCGCCGAATATTTCCGATGGACCGGGAGTCCGCATAAATGGGAATCGCAGCTTTCTGGCGCATGTTGAATACGCGTACATCGTCCAAGCCAAAAACATGGTCGGCGTGCGTGTGCGTGAAAACCACCGCATCCAGCCGGTTGAGTCCTTCGCGCAAGCCCTGCTGGCGGAAGTCGGGCGAGGTGTCAATGACAACGGCCCGCCCGCCATACTCCAGCAGTACGGAGGATCGGGTCCTTTGGTCACGTGGGTCGGCGGAAGTACAGGTGGAGCAGCGGCAGCCGAGCGTGGGAACTCCGGTCGACGTGCCAGTGCCAAGAAATGTAAGTCTCATTTGCGCTTGGGAGCGGCTTGTTTCTGCGCCTCAACGAACCGGGTGTGCAGCTCAAAAAGGATTTCTCCCATGAATTTCTGCTCCGCAGCGGAGAGATTCCCCTTCGTCTTGTCCTCAAGCACACCAATGAGATCGATCATTGCGCGGGCGCCCGGCAGGTTCACAGGTAGGGGTTCACCCGTATCCATCAAGCCCAAGTGGGTGAGGGCGCCATTCGCCAGCAGCTCGACCAGCATCGCGAACCCCTCGTCGAGGCGGTCGGCGCCGGGTTTCGCGGGCTGCGGGGAATTCTTCTTTTCCGGCTCGGCCGCCGTCCTTTCCTCTTTCACCGGTGCGTCTTCGCGGCGCGTCCCTTCCACGGTGAACGGACGCCGGTCCACAACCTTAAAGCTGGAATCTTCGCGCGTTTCTTCAGGCATACGTCCTTTCCCTCTTAATTTTGTGCAAATCCGGTCGCGAGCTTGTATCACGCGGCTGGAATATGCTGCTGGGTCAAACCGGATTTTAGTCTAGCAACAATCCCGGAAGACAACAAGCAAGCGAGAAAGGCCGATAAGGCTCATAAGGTTTAGAGAGGGGCATTGCGTTGCAGGGAACCGCTAGCTTCTGACCTGAGGCTATGTTCTTGGCGTCGCCCAATCACTGCACACGGCCGGGAGGGCTTCCGCCGGGCGGCACAACAGCCGGCGCCATCAAGCCCAGCCCTTGCAATAAAAATACCGTATGCTGGGCGGCCCCGCGCCAGATCAACTGGCATCCATCTCCCTGGCAATTCTGGACATAAACGTCGCCGCCCGAATACTCAAGGCTGCAATTTTTAAATGTGCAGTTGATGAAGATGCCTTCGTCCAGCACGAGATGCTGGCCCTCAAATGTCTTGCCGTCGTGTCGGGTCATTAGATCCTTGGTTCTAGAAATGTCAAAGTTCTTATGCCAGTCCCACCCACAGGCGGTCTGCGCCAAATCCGCTCGCGCGCATCGCGCACGTACAGAGTACCATTTGAATTAACTGCGTGCAATGAAGGGACTAGCGCCGGCCCGGTCTATTTCCGTGTCGAATCCTGGACAGCGTCTTGAGACAGCAGTAGTTGGGCTGTCACGCCGCACATGCCGGCGATAATGATGGTGGCAATTAAGGGGTGAGATGGCCAGATTTTATGGGCAAAGCCAAAATTCCATAAACTGATGGACGCGACGGCCGAAACAAGCAGGGTCAGCAGGAATATTCGCATAATGCGCCTCATATTCAAATAAAGATACGAAACCGGAGCGCGAAAGGTTCCTTTTATTGTACTAAAAACCTTGAGCTACGAAACTTGACGTGAATAAGCCAACTTTCTCTGCGTCGATGGTTCCTGCTCCCCGGGCAAACCTGACAAGTTTCGCCTCAGCCTCGCAGCAACTTTCTGGCCCTCATCCACGTCCAACACCCGACCGCCAGGAAAGCGGGCAGTATAATCCAATGGCCGGTTATCCAACTATACGAAATACCCAGCATTCCCCCAACCGCTGGTCCTGCCCATAAGGTCAGAGTGTGCGCAGAGATTTCGCTCCCAGGCGTTGTTGGAACGTCCCCTTTCCACGCCATCCAACCAAGAGACTTTCTTTTTTGGGCGCGTTTCCGCTGGAGGACCAGCAGCACGGAGGCGTTACATAAGACGATTGCCACTAGGGCGGCAATATCAAGCCTACGCAGTTGGGCGCCATGTTTGAGAGAGGAGGCGTCCAGATAGAACGGAGCTAAGGCGGTGAAAAATACACACGGAAGAGACTTCTCCCACTTCATAGGTAATGCCCCCTTCTAATTTGCATCTTGGGAACCGGCCCGTCTGAAAACCAATGGCCGCCGCACCGCGCCGCTCATGGCTCCCGCACGAGAAACGCCGGCAGTATTGTACTAAGCTGACTTGACGATCACAAGTTATGTATCATCCTCATCATTATCCCCTCTCTTGAAAGCGATTCTACTGAGCTTTACATATTATAGTGACAACTTTCCCTGTAACGGCACTCTCCGAGCGCCGCTACAATCTAAAAAAACCGTCTCGTTTGTCTCATTCGTCTCCAAAGGATCAGCGCCGGGGGGTAGAATAAAAAGACGGGGGCAAGAGTCAAGGGACAAGGAATAAGGGAAAAAGCAAGGGTCCCGGACTCGCCTCTCGACCCTCGCCCCTTGACTCTCGTCCCTCGTCTCACGACGAAAGGGCCACCCAGTGCCCCGGCCGCGGGATCAAAAACAGGGGAATGGGAGGCAGCAATGGGGGCCAAAGAGAATTGAAAACCAAAAAGGATTGTTTTACTTTTTTCAAGCCATTGAAAACAAAGAGTCGAAACCGGAACGAACCGGAACGAACCGGACTCTAATGATTGTAAAATC
>JBOGJY010000531.1:0-9730 GCA_050745325.1 Terriglobia bacterium | reverse complement strand
TTCCCCCCCAGCAAGGCAGCGGCCTGTCTCTTGCAACCAAAAGTACAGCTCAAAAAACCAAAACGAGGATGAAAACCAAGATACAAGCGCAGAGTTTTGCTTTTGAAACTCTGCGGCATTTTTGTCTGGACCTGTGAAAAGCCACAGAGTCTTAACAACATAACGCTGCGCTACAAAAGATTTAGAAACGTCTGGCGTCCGCTAGCGCAGGCGCCTATCAGCATATCATGAAGTTGTGATTAGAGAAGCCGGAAGGAAACATCCACGATCATCTGCACGGCGACCGGGTGGCCGTTCTTCATGCCAGGCTTGAATTTCCACGTCCGCACCGTTTTCAGCGCGCTTTCGTCAAGCCCCAGACCAGCCGGTTTCACCACTTGAACGTCGCTGACCGAGCCATCCGCCTGCACAACGATTTCCACCACCACGTCTCCCTGGAACTTCGCTTCGCGCGCCTGCTCGGTGTAAGGAGGATCAGGCTGGTAAATCGGAATGGGAGTAGAGACGCCGCCGCCGGGCTGAAAAACACCGCCACCCAAACCCGCTGTATCACCGTCTCCAAGGCCGCCACCGTGGCCGTTTCCGATGCCCGTTCCGCTCCCATTTCCAAATGACGGAGGTCCGGGGACGGCGTTCTGCATGCCGATGATGTCGTTCTGAGCCATTTTGATGTTCGGTGGACCGAGCAAGGTTGGGTCAACCGGCAGCTTCGGCTTTGGGATCTCAACCGGAAGAGGAGGCGCAAGCTGCTGCAACGCGAACTTCGGCGGCGCGCCTTTGGTTGCCGGAGCCTTATCGTGCTGGCCGCCGCCGCCACCCATTTTCTTGGGGGCCGGGGGCGCCATAGGCGGCGCGGAAAGGTCAACCTGAATCACATTCGTCTTCTGCAAGACGTGCGGCGGGCCGTAGATGAGATAGGGAAGAAACAGCGCGGCGACAATCGCTACAGTCACCAGAAGGGAATTCAACCACGAGGATTTCCGTGGCTTATAATCCTTCCAGATATCTTCCACTTCGATCGGCTTTGACGTGATCGGGATGGAAGGCGGAACGGGTTTCTCCCACAGGCTCCTGATGCGGTCGATCAACTCGCTAATTAAGGGTCTGGTATCCGAAAGGGGAAGCGTGACCTCGCCTTGATAATACTTACTGGAGGTTGCTGGCTTGGGGGTCCGTCCTCGCTCTTTAAACAAGCTCCAAAGCGAGGAAAGCACGGACTTCTCTTCAACGAGCGCCGGCTTATAAAGCTCTTCCTTCGGCTCAAGCAAGCCCGGCGCTCGCGGTTCGGAACCTTTTTCAGGCGTGGTGGGTGGCATCGTCAGTTCCCGCTACCCTGGAAACCCCTTCCCGCATTCTCTCCGGCGCGGCGAAGTGAGCTCTTCCAAGAACAAAGATGTTCGCCAGCTTCAAGAAGTTGCCCCAGGGAAACAGAACCCTCCAGGGTACAACGAAGCCCCGTTCATATCTATTCTAACATAAGGCTCCCGTTGTCCCAAAGAGAGCCTCACTCTGGTAGTGTCTCAGTTTCATGCGTAGCGCCGACCTTTAGGGCGGCATGTGCCAGGCTGAAGCCCGGCGCTACACCCATTCCGGCCTGAAACTGAGACACTACCTTCCCTCTGTAAGACGTTCCCCGGTCCGCTTCGGTTGCAGGGGTGGCGGCGCCATTTGGGGAAATCCCTGGACTCGGCGAACCTGCACTATACAGAGATGTCCGCCGCTACAGCATCACCGTTGCAGGCCGCAACTCGTAAATTAGTGGTTGTTCTAATATAATGCTAGGTTTCAACTCTCCTGAAGGATGAATGCAGAGGACGATGGACCTCAAAAGCACGCTGAATTTGCCCAAGACAGCCTTTTCCATGAAGGCCAATCTGCCGCAGACCGAGCCCGAACGCCTCGCCAAGTGGCAGGAAATGGACCTTTACGGCAAGATTCGCACCGCGCGCCAGCATTCTCCTCTCTTCACTTTGCACGACGGTCCGCCCTACGCGAACGGACGCATCCATCTGGGGACAGCCCTCAATAAACTGTTGAAGGATTTCATCGTCAAGTCGAAGACCCTGGCGGGGTTCAATTCTCCCTACCTTCCCGGCTGGGATTGCCACGGCTTGCCGATTGAGATCAACGTGGATAAGGAGTTGGGGCCGCGCAAGGCCAAGATGACCGCCGTTCAGGTGCGCCGCGAGTGCCGCAAGTATGCCGCGAAGTTCGTTGACTTGCAGCGGCATGACTTCAAGCGCCTGGGCATTCTCGGTGATTGGGAAAACGCCTACCTCACCATGGAGTATTCCTATGAGGCGCGCATCGCGGAAGCCTTTCTGAAGTTTCTCGGCGAGGGCTACATTTACCGCGGCCGCCGGCCCGTTTATTGGTGCATTTACGATAAAACGGCGCTGGCTGAAGCCGAGGTGGAATACGAGAACCACCGCAGCCCGTCGATCTACGTGCGCTATGCGCTCTCGACCGATCCGGCAAAACTTGACCCGAAGCTTGCCGGGCGCAAAGTCTGGGTAGTGATCTGGACCACTACGCCGTGGACGCTTCCCGCCAGCATGGCGGTGGCTTTCCATCCGGCTTTCGAATACGTGGTTGCGGCGAATGGCGGGGGGGACGCGTACATCCTCGAAAGCCGCCGCTACGCGTCTGTGCTGGCTGAAACGGGACTCGAAGCGCCGGATGTGCTCGTGCACATCCCTGGCCGCAAGCTTGAGGGCCTTGAATTCGCGCACCCGTTCCTCGACCGCAAAGTTCCCGGCGTGCTGGCCGATTACGTCACGGCTGACGACGGCACGGGGTGTGTTCACACCGCGCCCGGCCACGGACGCGAAGACTACCAGACAGGCCTTCGCTACGGACTCGAAGTCTATAGCCCGGTGGGTGACAGCGGGGAATTCACCGAAGGCGAATTCAAAGGCCAGAAGGTTTTTGACGCCAATAAACCGATCATTCAATTACTCGAGCAACGCGGCGCGCTGGTGGGCAAGGCGGGCGCGCTCGACCACTCTTATCCGCACTGCTGGCGCTGCCACAACCCGGTAATTTTCCGCGCCACCGAGCAGTGGTTCGTCAACATGGAACACGACGCGCTGCGCGAGCGGGCGCTCGACGCTGTCAAGCGAGTGCGCTGGTCGCCCGAGTGGGGCGAGGAGCGCATCTCCAACATGATCGCGACGCGCCCCGACTGGTGCATCTCGCGCCAGCGCGTGTGGGGCGTGCCGATCACCGTGTTTCATTGCGAAGCGTGCGGCAAGCCGCTGATGGATGCGGCGCTCGCGCGGCCAGCGGTGGAGCTCTTTCGCCAAGAGGGCGCGGACGCCTGGTATATGCATCCCGTCGAGGAGCTGGCGGCGCCCGGCGCGCGCTGCCCCGATTGCGGCGGCGCGAAGCTGCGTAAAGAGATGGACATTCTCGACGTCTGGTTCGATTCGGGGTCGAGTCACTTCGCCGTGCTCGGCCAGCAGCCTGACTTGCCGTGGCCGGCGGACGTTTATCTCGAAGGCGGCGACCAGTACCGCGGCTGGTTTCATAGCTCGCTGCTGGTGGCGCTGGTGACGCATCGCGCGGCGCCGTACCGCCAAGTGCTCACCAACGGCTGGGTGCTTGATTCCGACGGCCGCGCCATGTCGAAATCGCTTGGTACGGGCGTGCAGCCCGAGGAAGTGATCAAGACCCACGGCGCGGAGATTCTGCGGCTGTGGGCGGCTTCGGTGGATTTCCGCGAAGACGTGGTGATCTCGCCCGATATCCTGGCGCGCCTCTCCGAGTCTTACCGCAAGCTTCGCAATACGTTCCGTTACTGCCTGGCGAACCTAACGGACTTCAAACCCGAGACGCAGGCGGTCGCGGTCTATGAGATGGAAGAGATTGACGCCTGGGCGCTCGCGCGCGCGGCGCAAGTGATCGAGCAGGTCCAGGCCGCCTACGATGGATTCGAGTTCCATCGCGTCTATCGCGCGTTGACCGATTTTGCGACGGTGGACCTGAGCGCATTCTATTTTGACATCCTGAAGGATCGCCTTTACACCGCGCCGCCGCGCTCGCTCCGGCGGCGTAGCGGACAGACCGCACTTTACCACATTCTCGACGCGCTTCTGCGCGCCGCCGCGCCGCTGCTTTCCTTCACCGCGGACGAAGCCTGGGGGCACATGCCCGCCGTGGCTGGGCGCGAGGCCAGCGTGCATCTCGCGCGTTTTACCACGCCGGCCGAGCTCCGGCAGTTGCTGCCGGCTTCGATTGAGAGCAAGCTCGAAAAATGGGACCGCCTGATTGAGATACGCAACGGCGTGCTGAAGGCGCTCGAAGACGCCCGTCAAAAAAAGCTGATTGGGGGCGGCCTCGAAGCCAGGGTTTATCTCGATCCGCAGGGCGCGAGCCGGGCGCTGCTCGAGGAGTACCGGGGCTTTCTTCCGGCCCTCTTCATCGTGTCACAGGTGGCGCTGGCGCCGGTCTGGCCCGCAGGCATTGAAACTACGCAGCTTTCTGGCCTCAAGATTGGGATCGCGCGCGCCAGCGGCAAAAAGTGCGAGCGGTGCTGGAACTATTCGGAGCGCGTGGGTGAGGATAGCGCGTATCCCACGGTTTGCGAACGCTGCTCGGCCGCGCTGGCGGAAATTGAGGCGGGGAAAGCCGCAGCGTTATAAAGCGAACGCTGTATTCTAAGGTTGTGAATTCGTGCTTTTTTAGCAAGCTTTCCGAAACTGCGGTAGGGGGTCATTTTGCGATGTAGCGGCGGGTTTACCCCGCCATATTATGGCGGCATGAAGCCGCCAATACGTCAAACTGCCCCACAAGCGAAACTGTCATTCTGAGCGAAGCGAAGAATCTGCTTCTGCTGGACGCTCTCCCCAAAAAAGCAGATTCTTCGCTTCGCTCAGAATGACAGTTCCTGAAAGTTTGCTAAAAAAGCAATAATTTACGGCGTTGCAAGTAGGGAACGCACCGCCGAAAAGATATCATGAAGCCAATGACAACGGTCGAAGAAAATCCACTCGCGCTGCGCGTGCGCCGCATCTCACGCGTCTTATACGTCCTGCTGGCCGCCGCCGTCTTTGCCGGCGACCAGATCACGAAGGCTGCGGTTGAGAAATCGATCCCGCTGCACGCGACGGTCCGCGTCATCCCCCATTTTTTCAACCTGACCTATACGCACAACCCCGGCGCCGCTTTTGGCTTGTTTGCCGATTCCCCCTCCCCCTCGAAGACGGCGATTCTGATCGCGGTCTCGGTGGCGCTGCTGGTTGCGGTCGCGGCCATAGTATGGAAAAGCGTGCGCCTCGAGTGGGAAGCCGGGGTGGCTCTGGCTCTGATCGTGGGCGGCGCGGCCAGCAACCTGTTGGACCGGGTGCGTTTCGAGCGCGTCACGGACTTTCTTGACTTTTACTTCCGCCAGTACCATTGGTTCACTTTCAACCTGGCTGACAGCGCCATCGTCATCGGCGCCTTCCTTCTGGTCATCCATCTGTTAGCGCCGCGTGGGCACGAAAACTGATGCACTCTGATGAGACGCGTGAGATTGTCGCCGACGCCGCGGGCGGCCGGCTGGACGTCTTTCTGGCCAGCCGCCTCCCGGAGGTGAGCCGCAGCCGCCTGCAAAGGCTGATCCGCGCGGGCTGCGTCGAGACCAACGGGCGGGTGGCCACGAAAGCCGGGGAGACGGTTGCGGCGGGCGACCGCATCCGCGTGCGTCTCGTGCGCGAAGAAACGCGCGCGCTGCCCGAGAATCTGCCGTTCGGGATTGTTTACGAAGATGACGATCTTGTGGTGGTGAACAAGCCGGCGGGCATGGTCGTGCACACTGGCGCGGGCGTTCATTCGGGGACGCTGGTGAATGCGCTGCTCTATCACATCCGCCAGCTTTCTTCGGCGGCGGGAAACGAAAGGCCGGGCATCGTTCACCGGCTGGATAAGATGACTTCCGGACTGATGCTGGTTGCCAAGAATGACCCCGCCCACCGCGCGCTTGCGGACGCCTTTAAGGCGCGCAGCGTGCAGAAAACCTATACGGCTCTTGTGCACGGGCGCATGACCTCTGATCACGGCGCAATCGAGACGGTGGTAGGCCGCGACCCGCGGCGCCGCTATCGCATGAAGGCGGGCGCAGCGAAGGGGCGCGAGGCCTTGACCCACTACCGCGTGCTTCGCCGCTTTCACGATTTCACGCTGCTCAACGCCATGCCGCATACAGGGCGTACGCATCAGATTCGCGTGCATTTGGCTTCAATCAGGCACCCAGTCGCGGGCGACACGGCTTACGGCGCGCCCGCGAGAATTCGCCTGGCCGGGTTGGAGCAGAAAACCTTGCCCCGCACCTTTCTTCACGCCTCCGCCCTTGAGTTCGCGCACCCCTCAACTGGAAAGCCGCTCGCCTTTCAGGCCCCGCTGCCCGATGATTTGGCGGCGTTCCTGGACAAGCTGTCATGAAGATAGCCCAGCGCGATGTCGAATGGCGTGGGGCCGCAGCAAGAAGCGCCTCTGTGCCATTTTCGCCCCAAGTGGGGCGCTGTAGCGCCACCCTTCAGGGTGGCAGGCAGTGGGCCGAAGAGGCGGCCGGCGCACAAAGGCAATCGGCCGCCGCATGACGGGAAGGGAACTACTTTGTGTTTGAAGCCGCTGTGTGATACGCGGGAGGCTGATAATCCCCCGCCTCGCGCCGGAACGCCACGTTCAAACGATTCCACCCGTTAATCATCACGATGGCCAAGGTGAGATCGACCAATTCTTTTTCGGAGAAGTGGGGCCGGACGGATTGGTAGACTTGGTCGGGCACGCTTCTGCCCGCGATCTCCGTGACCGCTTCGGTCCACTCAAACGCCGACCGCTCGCGTTCGGTGAAAAAGGGTGTGTCGCGCCAGACGGATACCGCGTAAAGCCGCTGTTCGGTCTCACCGCGCGCCCGCGCGTCTTTGGTGTGCATGTCAACGCAATAAGCGCAGCCGTTGATCTGTGAAGCGCGAAGGTCAATCAGGTTGAGCAGCGAAGGTTCAAGGCCGCTCGAAAGAACGTATTTTTGCAACCCATATAAAGCCTCACGCGCTCCGGGGGCAGCTTTCTCGGGTACGATTCTCATGGTCATCCTCCGTTTTCAGTTTGCTTCATTCTGTTTGATTCGCGCGAGGAAAGCGGGTTGCACGGTTTTTCGAGGGAAGTAATAAGTGGTGAGGAAGACTCTTTAGCGGGTTGCTAAAAAACCACTTTTAGTTGTCATTCTGAGCCGATTCGCTCCGCTTTAAATCGCTTTGAGCGCAACGAAGAGGCCAAACTTCGCGAAGAATCTGCTTTTGTGTTGGATTAAAAACTTCCAAGTTTCTTCCTTGTGCGCTGCCCAGGATCGCCTTCGGCTGCTCAGAATGACACGGTCGCACACTTTTTTACTATTCTGCTAGCCTGCCTGCGCCTGGAAACGCCCTATTACGGCGCTTCCAGGCTGCTTAAAAAGAGGCTATAGGACGCTTGGCGGTTAAGCCGCGCCAGCCGCTACGGCCACGTGCGGCAGCGCGCAACTTAGAATCCATTCGATCTCGCGCTGGGCGTAGGGATAGGCAATGAAATCGAACGCGCCCTTCGACATCGCATCCATGTAAACACCCGGTTCATAGGATGGCGAACAGACGACGACAGGGATCTTTCCCTTCAGATCCTCACCGAGCAAATCGTTAAATGCGCCGTCCTCCAGCTTGTTCTGGCAGAAAACCACCGCTACCTGCTCATGGTTAAGAATCGTCCGTGTCTCTCTCAGGGTCGATGCGATAACCGCATCTAATCCTCTCGCTGCCAGGGTGCTCGCAAGAGCGCTCCGGCCGTCTGAATCTGACATCGCAACTAGCACTTGTAGACGCTTTGGCATATGCACCTCCGTAAGGAATTGAGATGAAGTGAGCCTTCATCAGATGGTTTCCCCTCCACGCGACACCAGCAGCGGAAACCAAACTGTGCCCGCCACTTTTTTTGTACCGGCTTTACCCCTTCTTCTTTGGATTTTATATCCGGGAGACTGTTTCTCAGGGATATGCCGTTATTTGTATGATACTACAATCCAAACCATGTTTGACAGTTTTAAATTAACTACGTGACCTATTTAAATGTAGGTAGCGTCCTTTTCAGAAGTATGACTTCAGTGTGAATTTCCGGCAAAGTTTAATAACTGTTAATTGTCTGATTCGACAATCCAGGTTGAAAAAAGCAGAGAATTCCATTGCCGTGCCTGGACTTAGATGGCAGAATGCGGCCATACGCACGGGAGTCTAATCTTGAAAATAAGGGAGAAATAACGATGTTCAAGGAATTCAAAGCCTTTGCCATGCGTGGGCCGGTGCTCGACATGGCGATCGGCATCATCCTGGGCGCGGCCTTCGGGCAAATCATAACCTCTCTCGTGAATGACATCATCATGCCGCCGATAGGTTTATTGCTGAAGGGGGTCGATTTCAGCAGCTTGTTTGTCGCTCTGTCGACCAGCCACTTTGCCACGCTTGATGAGGCGAAGAAGGCCCACGCGGTGGTCATCCTGTACGGCCACTTTATCAACACGATCATTGACTTCGTGATCGTGGCGTTCTGCATGTTCCTGGTGGTGAAGTGGTTCGGCTCCATGCACAAACCCGCGCCGGCCGCTGCTCCCACAACTAAGGATTGCCCCTATTGCGTTTCGAGCATCCCGTTGAAAGCCACGCGCTGCCCGAACTGCACATCGGCGTTAGCGCCGGTGTAGGTTTCAACTTTAAGTGAGATGCGGGCGCCACGCGAAGCCGTTGCATTTTATTTGTGCAGCAGCCTGAGACCGATAACGCCTGCAAGGATGAGGCCGATGCAGAAGAGCCGCGTCCACGCGCGCGGCTCGCCGAAAAGGACCATGCCGCCGATGGCCGCGCCCAGCGCGCCGATGCCTGTCCACACGGCATACGCTGTGCCGATGGGCAGGTTGCGGGAAGCTCGCGCCAGCAACACCATGCTGAGCGCCATGCCGGAGATGGTGAAAATCGAGGGAACAAGACGTGTGAAGCCGTGCGTGTACTTCAACCCCAAAGCCCATGAAACTTCGAACAAACCCGCAATGATGAGCAGCGTCCATGCCATATTCCGCCGATGATACCATGCAAGCGCGCTGTGAACGCATCGTCTCGGTAGGGAGCAACTTATGACGCTAAGGATCACTCAGGTTGACGCTTTTACCCACCAGCCGTTTCACGGCAACCCTGCTGCCGTCTGCGTGCTGCCAGAACCACGCAGCGAAGCCTGGATGCAGGACGTGGCGCGGGAGATGAATCTGTCTGAGACGGCCTTTCTGGTCCGCCAGCCAAACGGTTCTGGCGACCCTGACAGTTTCAACCTGCGCTGGTTCACACCCACCGTCGAGGTTGACCTGTGCGGTCACGCAACACTTGCAAGCGCGCACGCGCTGTGGGAAGAAGGCCACTTGAAACCCGGAGAGCAAGCGCGGTTTCACACCAAAAGCGGCTTGCTCACGGCGGACGCTCGTGATGACTGGATCGAAATGAACTTTCCGGCAAAACCGGAGCAGCCGGCTCCGGCGCCCGCCCACCTTGCTGAGGCGCTGGGAGTAGAGCCAAAATACACTGGGCGCAATCAATTCGATTATCTCGTCGAAGCGGAATCGGAAGATGCCGTGCGCGGCCTGCGCCCCGATTTCGCTTTGCTCAAGAAAGTGGAAGCGCGAGGGATCATGGTGACCAGCCGCTCGGATTCGCCCGAGTTCGACTTTGTGTCGCGC